>JALYXE010000014.1 GCA_030947265.1 Acidobacteriota bacterium | reverse complement strand
GCGATCAGTTTGTTTCTCTTTGACACTCACGCTCTTTCGCGGATCTAACCTCGATCATTTGCAACGATTGCCTGGGTCCTTTCCGCCGGAGGTCTCAAACATGCCCACTATCGTTGACGAGCTTACTCCTGTCATTGGCGGCCCCGATGCCACGCTGAATCCTCCCAATCCGATAAAGTGGTACTTGTCCGTGCTCCTGGGATTGTACCTGATCGCAGTATCTCTAACTCTTTTTTACATGCTCTACAATCTTTGGCCGCCGCAGCCACGAAGCAGAGGCATAAGCCCGGCTGCTGAACAAACCAACACTGGCCGCAAAACAAAGCTGGAAAACGCTGCGCCGGCTAATACCAATATCAACACGAATGGAAATACTACGAACACTGGCAATACGAAAGCCGGGAGTGCCGGTTCCGCAAATGTGAATGCATTGCTGGCGAACAGTAATTCGAATAAGAGCAGTGCCGGAAAGCCCGTCACTGTGTCTGGAAATGCTAATGCTAACGACAATTCCGCAAGCACGAGTAGTGGCGGCACAGAAATCTCAGTGGCCGAGAATAGTAATAAGAATGCCACACAAAATGATACGAGAACTGCGGCCGAGGAGATTCTTCCTACCGTCAGCCTCTTCGGAGGGCGATTAGTTTTAAGTCACTCTGTTGAGGTAAGGCTGCTATGGATAGCGATGTTAGCCGGCGCTTTGGGCAGCTTCATCCACGCTACGACATCATTTGCAGATTATGTGGGCAATCGCAAATTAAGCGGTAACTGGGTTTGGTGGTATCTCCTTCGGCCTTTCATCGGAATGACTCTGGCGGTGATCTTCTACTTCGTAGTGCGCGGGGGTTTTATCTCACCGAACGCCGGCGGCTCGGATATGAACCCGTTTGGGATTGCGGCTATGGCCGGACTGGTGGGAATGTTTTCAAAACAAGCTATCGATAAACTTAACGAAGTATTTACGGCGCTTTTCGGCTCGAAGGGTGACGACAACAGAGGCGATAAACTTGTCGCCGCGACCTTAACAAGCGTCAAGCCAAATTCGGGAGTCACCGTCGGCGGCACTCCCGTGACAATCAGCGGAACTGGATTCCTGCCTGGGGCAAAAGTAACCTTCGGTGGCGTGGCCGGCTCAGGCGTCGTTATAGATAGCAACGGTAAAAACATCGCCGTCACAACACCACCACATGTTGCGGGATTGGTCGACATCGAAGTGATCAACGCGAATGCTCAGAAAGGCACTCTGTCAGGAGCGTTTACTTATCAGGACGGATGATTGCCGGTTGTCGCCAGCGGTTGTGGGAGAGATGAATTACCAATGATCGCGATAGGCTATTAGATCTTTTGTTTGAGGAAGGCATCGCTCGAGTTCGTTCATCTTTATGAGGAGAGACGTCTCCGGAGTTGAAACACGTGTAATGAAAACTGGAAGAAAGTCGGCCACGAGGCAGGGCACAAAAAAGGGAGCAGCCAGAAGATTAGCTGTGGTAGCAGAGAAGCAGTGGAATATGCCTGCCGGCCTTTGCCCCGATGGATCACCTGCGACATTGCTTGAGGTAGTTGACTCTAACCAACCAACGAGGCAGCTCTCCGACCTGTCGTTCGCAGAGCGCGCGGATTTAGTAGTCAAACGGCTGGAGCTGCAGTCCAAAATTGAGCTGGCAATGATCGGGGCGGGAATGATCGACAAAGCGCGCGCCATTACCGAGGTAAAAAACAAGACCAGGGTTGGCCGCCTGTTAATCGAGATCGAACAGCAGATGATCCGCAATTTGATTGAGCTCTCGCAAAAGGGGCGGGCCGCAGCCAAAACGAAGCCGAAACCTAAGGCCAGAGGTTAGATAGTCATTAGTTCAGTGCTAACCACTTTCGAAGCGAACAAGCAAATGCCGCCCAAAAACAAACCGCCTAAAAAGGTTACGACGAGCGAAAACGCAGTGGTCCTGGCTATCGATGCCAACTTCGATCCTGTTACAAAGCTCCGTTCGAGTATCGTGAGGCCAACGTGTACCCGCACATGAAGAAGCAGGGATTCACGATCGTGCGCCGCCAGGGCGAGCGTGCTCGGAGAGCCGACGTCGCTCCGCAAGCTCGCAAAACAAATGTCGTTTATCTGACTGGAGTGGGACACGGCTTTACCAATAGTTACACTGGAGACAACCTGGATCCCATTTTCAGCAAAGGCCATTTCGGTGTTGAAGAATGTAAAGGAAAAATTGTTCATTTCCTTTCCTGCGAGACTGCGGCCGGGCTCGGTCCAAATTTTGTAGACAACGGATGTCGCGCTTATTTCGGTTACATCGACAATTTTACCTATTCGCCAATTCTGGAAGACATTTTTTTCGAATGCGATTCGGAGATCGATCTCGGCTTTGCTGACGGACTAAACGCGGACGAGGTCTTTCAGCGTGTGATGGCTCGATTTCAACAGCACATAGATCAATTGAAGGCGACCGGCGACAGCGGCGACCTGCACAATGCGTCAATATTGGAAGTCGACTTGCGGCTGCTTCGCGCGCCAACCATAAGTGACGAATATGGCGACAAAAACGCCAGACTTATTCAAAATTGATTGTTTGCTACATCCCACAAACTTTAGGAAGCTCTAAGAAGTTGCGGTAGTGCCCTAAAACCAAATTAGGGCACCACCGAAGTTGCGGCCAAAAAGGTTTTGAGCCGGCTTTGCCGATTGATAGAAACTGCGGTTTTTCGAATATGTCTAGTGATGAGCATATCGTCACCTAACTCAAAAACTGCGAAATTGCTCAAATCTTCACTCGTACCTCTTTCTCAACTTCTCTTCACTCGATCAAGCAAAGGAGGCTTGAGATGTCAAAACGAAAACCTCTTCAACCCACCCAGGTGATTCTCAGTGCCCTCTTAGGCATATTTCTTTTTGGCGTATCCAATTATGGGCCCTCCCGCGCAGCTCTCGCTGTGCCGCAGGACCAGGGCCAGGTAGAAGTAGTCGCAGCCTCAAAAATAGCTACCTCAACAGAGCCACTCCGCGGTATGCCTCCGTCACCAGTTTCATTAGGGGAAGTTCGCCAGAAAAAACGTGTTCATCTCAATCCCAACGTGGAGGTGAGCTTGGGTCCGGCGCCAAGGGACCCAGTGCTTCAGACGGCTGTGACTCCGGCGCGGCGCAAGACCAGACGCAGAGGTCCGAGGGCTCCAAGCGAGATCCCGGTTCCCGGTAAGAACATAGAAGGAATTGGTAAAAACTTCGCTGGACCACAAGGTACGTTTTCAGTTAATAACACCCCACCTGATACGACTGGCGCAGTTGGTGACACGCAGTACGTCCAGTGGGTCAATGCGTCGTTTGCAGTTTTCAACAAAACCACGGGCGCCGTTGAGCTTGGACCGGTGCCGGGAAACCGCCTTTGGCAATCACTCGGCGGGAACTGCTCCGTGGATAACGATGGAGACCCCGTGGTCCAGTACGACAAAATAGCCCGGCGCTGGGTGCTGTCACAGTTCTCTGTCAGCAGCGGTTTCTCTCAATGCGTTGCGGTATCCACGACTTCCGACGCGACTGGCACCTATCATCTTTATGAATTCACATATCCGGCCTTCGATGATTATCCGAAAGTAGCTGTTTGGCCAGATGGCTATTACGTCACTTTCAACATGTTCAATGCACAGGATCGATTTATTGGCACCCGTGTATGTGCTTACGATCGGAAGAAGATGTTGAGCGGCTTGCCGGCAACGCAACAATGCATTCAGCTCGGCTCCGGCGTCTTCGGTATTATGCCCAGCGATCTTGACGGTGCCACCTCGGCGCTGGCTAATACGCAGGACAACCCGAACGGACCGGCTGCGCCTCCCGCGGGTTCACCCAACTATATTATTGGACTCGGCAGCGACTCGCGCTCGCTTAACCTTTGGAAGTTTCACGTTGATTGGAATACGCCGGCAAATTCAACGCTCGGATTGGGAACCACTCACCAACCAAATGCGACGATTCCGGTGGCGAGGTTTACATTTTCCTGCAACGGCAGCGGTCAGGATTGCGTACCGCAACCCGGCGCCAAAAACCCGGAGAAGCTGGACACACTCGGGGAGCGGATGATGTTTCGTCTGGCGTATCGACGTTTTAGCGACCACGAATCGCTCGTTGTAAATCATTCGGTCGACACTGGTCCACCAAACGCTCGCACGGCGGTTCGCTGGTATGAAATTCGAAATCCGAACGGCCCAAGCCCTACAGTTTTTCAGCAAAGCACATATGCACCAGACACAAAACACAGATGGATGGGCAGCGCCGGCATGGACAAAGCGGGAAACATTGTTGTTGGTTATAGCGCCTCGAGCACCTCGACCTTTCCCGGTATTCGCTATGCGAGTCGGGGGCCTGGCGATCCGCTGAACACTCTGGGTGCCGAAACGCGATTTCAGAATGGCACCGGTACCCAGCGTTGCAAACTAGCCAGCGGTCACTGTCTCTGTCCCTTGCAGGATGCCCAGGGCAATCCCGTGTTTGATTCAAATGGGAATGCAAGGTGTGACACATTAACTCGCTGGGGCGATTACAGTGCCTTAACTATTGATCCAAACGACGATTGTAATTTCTGGTATACGACTGAATACGAGAAGGACACTGGCGCATTCAACTGGCACACGAGGATTGGCTCTTTCAAGCTTCCCAGCTGTAGGTAGCTTGGGTGGAGACGCTGGTCTAAGATCAGCGGGGGCAGCCCCCTTCCTAACCTGAGAGACTTTCAAGGCTTGACTGGTTTCTTTATGACGTTGAAAGCCTTTCGTTCAGCAAAATGCTTCAACTCAAAGTAGCTCGCAGGTCGGGAAGGGGGCATGCCCCCGCTCTTTGTCCTACTTTATGATCTCTTCTTAACTGAGGTTTCTTCTCGATCCTGAAGCTTTTGTTCGCCATTGGTGCGCCGCTATAATGCACCCGTCTTGACCAAGATTGAACGCAATAACCCCGCCGGCGCACTCTCTCCCAGCAAACTCTGCGGCGTGTTGCTGCCTATCACGACTCCATTTCACAGTGATGGCTCGTTAGACCTGGATGGTCTTTGTTATAACCTTAGGAGGTGGAACGAGATGGACATCGCCGGCTTCGTCGTGCTTGGTTCGACGGGCGAGCGCGTTCATCTTGATGAAAGTGAGTCACTACGAGTAATCACCAGAGCCCGCGAAGAGCTATCAGGCGAGAAAGTTTTTATCGCCGGCGTGGGCCAACAGAGCACGCGCGGAACCGTCAACGAAATCAAAAGGGTCGCCGCCGCCGCAACTGTAGATGCGTTTCTAGTAATCACTCCTCACTTTTATCGTTCGGCAATCACGCAAAAAGCGTTGGTTGATCACTACAAAGAAGTTGCCAATGAATCTCCCGTTCCCCTGATCCTCTACAGCATGCCGGCCCTAACGGGAATACAAATTGAGCCAACCACCGCAGCACGTTTGAGTGAGCACGAAAACATTGTCGGCATCAAGGATAGTTCCGCTGATGTCGAGGGATTACGTGAAACTATCAAACTCGTCCGGAAGGATTTTGCGGTGCTCACCGGTAACGGCACTGTTTTATGTGAAGCATTCAGCGCCGGGGCCTGTGGAGGAATCCTTGCGGTGGGGTGCGTAGTTCCTGCCCTTTGCCTCGCGATCTTTGACGCGATGAAGTCTGGAGACATTGATCGTGCGAACGTTTTACAAGCCCGTCTGTCTCCACTGGCCGGGGCGGTGACTACTCGCTTTGGCATTGGTGGTCTCAAGGCTGCTATGGAATTGAAAGGTTTTTCGGGTGGGGCAGTGCGAGCCCCTCTGCGTACACCAACTGATCACGCTCGCGCGGAGATCCGACGGAATTTGGAACAAGCGGAGAAGGCGCTGCAAGAACTTTCAACGAACCGGGCTGAAGCGCCGCGAAGATATACCAACTAAGTGCGCGTTGACGCATGATATATATAGAAAGGCCAGTGATGTCAATTCCAGCTTCAAACCGAACGAGTGCCTGCGAGTGGGTACTGATGCAGTTCTGTACTAAGGGCAAGCACTCAAACTCCATCACTGCCTGCGCATCCCTTGCTGGTACAAGACGCGCATCCTGCGTAAAATGCGCTTAAGATAATTAGTCAGGAGAAATCATCAATTGAGTACCGCCGAAACCGCGTGTTATAGCACGCCTGAAGAATCCGGCTTGCGAGTCGAAACTCTTTCTTTCGATCGCATTCCTCATCAAAGTCGTCTCTTTCTGGATTACCTGCGGGACCCACTTGCGTTGCGTGAATTTTACCCTTCGGCAGTGCGTTTTCATCACGAACTCCCGGCGCGCTCGTCTGAAGTCATCACCGCTTATCAGACCGATCGTAGCCGGCTATGCGATGCGCTCCGCGATATGAACGCCGCTTGGGGGGCGGGAGAAAAAACTCTAAACAACATTCAATTATTGGGCGATTCTGATTGCCTGGCTGTGGTGTCTGGTCAACAGGCCGGATTGTTTTCGGGCCCGCTGTATACGATCTACAAAGCGCTGTCGGCTGTAAAGCTTGCCGGCTGCCTCACGCAGCGAAACACTAAAGCCGTGCCTGTCTTCTGGATCGCCACGGAAGATCACGATTTTCCTGAAGTCGCGAAAGCGGAATTCATCGGTCGCGACTGTAGGCTGGCCCACGTGGAAGCGTCTTCGCATATGCACAGAGAGAACCAGCCGGTGGGTGGTGTGCTAATCGACAGCTCCATCAATGCCGTTCTAGATCGATTGCTTGAATTTCTTCCCAGCTCTGAATTTACTGCAGATTTCGAAGTCGTGGTGCGCGACGCATACCGTCCGGGGCACTCTTACGGTGAAGCCTTCGCGCGAATCATGACCTCGCTGCTGGGCCACTACGGCCTGATTCTTCTCGATCCTCTTGATCAGAGACTGAAAACTCTCGCTGCGCCATTGTATGCGAGCGCCGCATTGCGCGCACATGAGATTGCTACCGCTATTGAGGTGCGTAGTCGAAAGCTTCAGGAGGCCGGTTACCACGCCCAGGTTACCGCGTCAGAGAATTCCTTCCCTCTATTTATGCACGATGCCGGCGGAGCGCGACATGCGCTAATTCGCTCCGCAGATGGGAAGTACAGCGCAAAGCATGAGGATAAAGCCTACTCCGCAGAAGAGCTCTCAAATCTGGCTTCAACTAGACCGGAGAGTTTCAGTCCTAATGTGACGTTACGCGCTGTGGTCCAGGATTATCTTTTGCCGACCATCGCCTATTGCGGAGGCGCGGCCGAGATTGCTTATTTTGCGCAAACCGCAGAGGTTTATCGACTTCTCGAGCGGCCCATTACTCCTATCTTGCCACGCGCCAGCCTCACCATGATTGAGCGGCACTCTGGCCGCGTGCTCGAACGTTACGGATTGGGGTTGGCGGACCTGTTTGTTGGCCTGGAGAATGTTTTGGCGCGCGTTGTCGAAGAACATCTTGGGACCGATACAGCTAAATCGTTCGCAAAAACTGAGGCTACAGTTAACAGTGAGCTTGATGATCTGCGCGAGCACTTACGCGAGATAGATCCGACATTAGCGGATGCGCTGGAAACAGGTCGGCGGAAGATCAACTATCAGCTGGAGGGACTGCGCACACGTTTTCACCGTTCTCAGATGTCCAGGGATGAGGCGGCGCACAGACAATTGCTTCGCGCGTTTGAACAACTTTATCCGCACAAGGAGCTGCAAGAGCGTCACATCAATATTACGTCTCTGCTCGCGCGACATGGTCGTTACGTGATCGACTGGATCTACAACGCAATAAATGTTGGCTCTAACGATCATCAGGTTGTTTACCTTTAATTAGAAGTCAGAAGTCAGAAGTCAGAAGTCAGAAGCCAGAGGCCATAGGTCAGCCGCGTGGAGATAAGCAGTCATCGTGATCTGATTGTCTGGCCGAAAGCCATGGAGTTGGTAGGGAGTCTATATCGCGAGAGTGACCTGACCTCTGCTTATGACCACCGACTGCCGACTACCGACCGCTGACCACTGACTTCTGACTTCTGTCCTCTCCTTTTATGTCCAAAATCCGTCTCCTTCCTGACCACGTTGCCAATCAGATCGCCGCGGGCGAAGTGGTAGAGCGTCCGGCTTCGGTGGCCAAAGAGCTTGTCGAAAATGCGATTGATGCCGGAGCAACGCGTATCGCCATTGATGTTGAAGCGGGCGGGCGCCGGCTCTTGAAGGTGGCCGACGATGGCGACGGAATGGTACGCGATGACGCCGTGCTGGCTTTTGAACGCCATGCAACTTCCAAGATCAGCAAATCAGAAGATCTAACCTCAATAGCTACGCTTGGATTCCGCGGCGAAGCACTTGCTTCAATTGCATCAGTTGCGCGGGTAGAGCTCTCGACCAAAACTGAAGACGCTACGGTTGCGACGCGTGTCTCAATCGAGGGCGGAAAGATGCGCGATGTAAAAGATGCGGCGCACCCGCGCGGTGCTACAATTGTGGTTCGCGATCTTTTCTTCAACGTGCCGGCGCGCCGCAAGTTTTTGCGGTCAGAAGCAACTGAAAGCTTTCATCTAACCAACCTTGTCACTCACTATGCGCTCGCCCATCCGGAAATCGCTTTCACTCTCATCAATAACGGCCGCGAGGTCTTGCGCGTCGCTCCGGCCAAAGATTTGCGCGAGCGCGCCTATCAGGTTTTTGGCGCTGAATTCCTGGATAACCTGCTCGAAGTTAGCGGAGGACATCCAAAGGTCGCCCGCGTCACCGGTTTCGTATCTGCTCCGCGCGACCGGCGCACTTCGCGCGACTCACAATACCTGTTTGTGAATGGGCGGTTTGTTCGCGACCGGCTAATTTCTCGCGCGCTTTCTGAGGGCTACCGCGCAATTCTGCCGCACGGAGTTTATCCGGCGGCGCTTTTGTTCATTCAAATACCGCTGGAGGAAGTTGATGTAAATGTTCATCCGGCAAAGACGGAAGTTAGATTCCGCCGCGCGGCCGCCGTTGCTGATGCTGTGCGCGAATCAGTGCGTAGTACCCTGGCGAGCGCGGGTTATGTTCGGGCTGAGGCGAAAGACCACCCACAACCACAGGTCGTTCAATCACCGGCCGGTATCGTTGCCGCCATGTCAGCAGGTGCGAGAGAGGCTGCTTCAGTAAATATTGCGGGGGTGGGCAGTTTCGTGGCTGGTGAACCTCGCGCCAGCGCAGAACCTGCCAGCCAGCCACGAATCGAGTTTTCTTCGTTGCCGATCCAGGGTGAGGAAGGCTCTGTAGAAGAACTTGAAGATCATTCTTCGTTGAAGTCGGATACGGCGCGCGATGTTGACGCGATCATGCGCCAGGCTGTTGGCGGCGCAAGCAGTCGGCAGGAGCAGACGGCAGGAGCAGGGGGCAGTCGCCCGGCCCCGGGGTACCCAGCCGGGCAGCTCGGCGGCTGGGGTGGGACGGTCGGGGAGGTCATGTCAGTACCGCCTGCGGTAGCGGGAGGGTTGCCACCACTCGCGTCCGCCGACAAGTTTGCGCGCGAGGTTTCAGTAGAATCCCTTTCCACCAACATTCGGCCTTTGGGCCAGCTTGACGAGAGCTTCATTATCGCCACCGACGATCACGGCTTGCTGCTAATTGATCAGCACGTCGCGCATGAACGCATTCTTTTTGATAAGTACCGCGCACTCGAGTTGGCCCGGCTCGCCGAGTCGCAGCAGCTCTTAATTCCTGAGACTTTTGACCTCACGCCCGCGCAAGTATCCGTCTTCGACGTAGTGGCAACAGAACTTGAGAGCTACGGTTTTGATCTCATGCGTTTATCAGGCCGCACAGTCGCGATAAAGGCAACGCCTGCGGATCTACCCGCCGGCGAAGCTCGCAACATGCTCGCTGAAGTTCTCGACACAGTAGACGCGGAGAAGAAGGGAACAGCGTGCGAGACCTTGCGCGATGACATAGCCGCGTCGCTCGCCTGCCATGCGGCGATCAAAGTTAACATGCCCCTTTCATCCGAGAAGATGCGCTGGCTAATTGATCGGCTTCTTAAAACATCTTCCCCAACCACCTGCCCGCACGGCCGGCCAGTAATCCTCCGCCTAGCCACACGCGACATTCTCAAAGGCTTTCATCGCATCTAATATGTATTAGTCCGCCCAAAGGCTCGGCTTTCGGCCAGCCGTCGGCAAGTGGTAAGATTCATATCATTCCAGACTATGAATCGACTTTTCTCATTGCTAATTATTACTTGTGTTTTCTGGGTCTCAAGCTATTTGGCTGTTGCTCAAGGAGTGGAGCATAAGCCAACGGCTTTTGATTCGTATGGAGCCATAGGATCGGACGATGCCTCTGCGCGGTTGGATAACTTTGCAATCGAGTTGCAGAACAGGCCAGATATGATTGGTTTTGTGATCTCTTATGGACCACAAGGGGAAGGTTCCGGGACCGGAGATTATCTACTGCGAGTAACCAAAGATTATTTCATAAACACGCGTGGCCTTGAACCAGATCGCATTCAAACTATTTATGCTGGACGCTACAAAGACCCTCGGGAGATTTTTACTCAACTCTGGTTGGTTCCAGTGGGCGCCTCGCCACCCGAACCTCCGCATTACAAGACCAAGCCAAAAGCAATCAGTGGAAAGTTTTCAGAGGGCGACGGATGGGATGGATCCGGTGTCGATGAATGCGGCTGTGGCCCATCATTCGGCAACGTCACTCTTGCCGCGTTTGGCGACGTTCTGCGAGAGCAAAGGAAAGACATTGGTTACATCGTTGCTTCTAATGTGGTTGTCGCCACTCCCGGCGCCTGGCGTAGGGTAGCGAAACGTGATGCGGCGGAGCTGCAGGAGGACGGAATACAAGCCGATCGCATCAAGATCATTTACGGCGGCACATTGAAAGCAAAGGGAGATGAATATGCGCAGGTCAAGCTCGAGTTTTGGATACTGCCCGCCGATGCGCCGCCGCCCGTCAAAGAAGCTAAACCTGAGCGAACGCCAAAGGAGGCCGTACAACTCGGCTCGTATAGTCAGTATTCATTGAAGTACCCGAAAGATGAGCGATTGGTATTTGAGGGCTTTGCGGATGTCTTACGAGCGGATGAACAACTCAGCGTTTGCATTATCGTTCGTTCCGAACTTCCCAGTGTGGAGGAGTATGTCTCCGCCGACGAGCCGGATGTCGATCAGAGTAAGCTCGTGGAAACATGGAAATCTGAGCTGCAGGAGAAATTTGGAATCAAGGACAGCCGCATTTTCATTATTCAAGCAGGCGCGCGTGAATTCAATGGGGGAACGATTGAAGTCTGGATAGTCCCACCCGGCGCCTCGCTGCCAGATCCTTATGAGTCTACTGAGGACATGAACGAAGACCCGTGAATTGATTATATAAACCTACCGCTTGGCACGATCCTCTGATTTGACCGCCCGCACAAACTAGCAAGCAATTCCCTTACTTGATCCACATCGGAAAGATCGGGCAGCAACCCCATTGGGCTACAGGCACAGAAGGGCCCTGAGTTTCACAGTCGACGGGCAAAGTTCTGAGAACAATGAGATCGAGGCGGAGCCCTTCCTCACGGTCGAGCTTCTGTCCCGACGGAGGATCCTTTACTAATTGATTCGTAAAGTTTGTTGGCCAGATGCGGGTTGAGCGCAAGGAGCTCGCGGTGTTCGCGGATGGCTGCGTCGCGGTCGCCGAGTTTTAGATAGACGAGAGCGATAGTGTAGTGTGCGGCTGCATAATCGGGTCTGAGAACGAGAACCGTTTGGCAAGTCTTGAGAGCTTCCGGGTAGCGTTGCAGGGAAAGGTAGGATAAGGCGAGATTGTTGTAGGGCAGCGGAAAGTTTGGCGCCAGCTCGATCGCACGAGCGAAATACTCGATAGCCCGTTTCTCGTCGTTTTGTTCGGAATAAGCCTTGCCCAGGTTGTTGTATGCAGGCGCGCGTTTGGGATCCAGTAACAACAGGTGCTCGAATACCTCAATCGCCTCCGGGTAGCGCTTCAAGTTTAAATAGGCCACCCCCAGGTTGTCATAACCACGCAGTGTTTCTTCTCCATTCTCGGAAGCCTTCTTAAACTCCTCAAGCCACTTGGCATGATCCTGCTCGACAAGCTTTCGATAGTACCTGGCGCCGCCGTTTGGGTCGGCTTCGATTCCAGCGTTTAGTGCCTCCATGGCTTCCTGGTCCATGTTGAGCATGGCGTACGCGTGACTCAGCCCCTGGTAATACTCAAAGAGGTATGGTGGTTTTAGGGCGATGACCTGGCGATACACATCGGCCGCCTTCTTATAATCGCGCGTAAGTAGGTAGACGTCCGCGAGGTTTGTA
>JALYXE010000340.1 GCA_030947265.1 Acidobacteriota bacterium | reverse complement strand
AGATAGTACTGTGCTTCCGCAAGATCCGGTTTGAGCCTAACGGCCGTTTCAAACTCTGAGATCGAATCCTGCAGCAGGCCCTTCACGCCGAGGGCATAGCCAAGGTAGGAGTGTGCCTCGGCTACATTCGGCTTGAGCTGAGTAGCTTCGCGAAACTGGACAATCGCCGAATCCAGATTGCCCTTCTGCTGATAGGCCGCACCCTGTAACAAGCGGGCATCGATCTCGCCGGGTTTAAGCGCTATTGCCTGTCTAGACGCTGCAATCGCCCCCTCCAAGTCTCCCGCTTGTTGGAGCAGGGCGGCAAGTCCAAGCTGCGCCTCATAAAGGCGGGGATTAATTTGAACAGCCTTACGAAATGACTCTGCAGCCGCCTTGATTTCACCTTTTCCGGCAAGTGCGGTGCCGAGCGCGTTATAAGCAGCAGCAAACCTGGGATCCAGCTTTGTGGCCAGCGCCAACTCTGCAATCGCCTGGTCCAACTGCTGCCTTTCCAAAAGCTGCATCCCAGTTTGAAAATGGTCCTCTGCGCGCCCTGCGATTCGGCGCTGTCCTTGCGTTGTAACAGGTACAAGCAGAAGAACAGCGGAGAGCACGACGCAGGCCTGAGCTTGTTGGCGAAACGGGCACTTCATCAATTTCAGTCTATTTTTTGAAGGGTGTTTTGCGCACAATGCCGACGCCTTCCTTCACAGTGACGAGCTGGTTCGCAGCCAGATCGTTAAGCGTATCGATTTGACCGCTGGGCCAGCGAATCTCAATGGTCTTGACAGCCTTGTTCTTACCCACTCCGAAATGGATACGAAGATCATTCTGCGAGTAATAGCTGCCGCCACTGCGCACTTCATCAATCTGGCTACCATCCGCTGTCACGCACTTGATGCGCGCTCCAATCCCATCGCGATTTGACTTAACGCCAATAGTCTTGATCTTGATCCAGTTGTTCTGATTGGTTGAGTCGGCACGGAGAAGTTCCGGAGGACCGTTCACGGAATTAATCAGGATGTCTATGTCTCCGTTGTTGTCATAGTCGCCAAAAGCAGCGCCACGAGAAGCGTTCGGCAGCACGACCGCCTCTCCGGCCTCATCGGAAACATCGGCAAAATGCCCGTTCTGGAGATTGCGATAGAGCACCTTACGCTGGGCATAGCCGGCTTCGGTCGTCAGTTTTTCCACTTCCGGATAAACGTGGCCATTGACTAAAAAAATGTCAGGCCAACCATCGTTATTCACATCGACGAATCCACAGCCCCAGCCGAGCCACCGGGTGTTTAAGCCTATCCCTGCCTGGTAGGTGACATCATCGAAAGCCCCCTTACCTATATTGCGATAAAGTGTCGAAGTATCACCCGAGAAGTTGGTCTTGAAGATATCGAGCCATCCATCACGATCATAGTCGCCGGCGGTGACTCCCATTCCTGCCTGGGGCTTGCCGTCGATACTGAAAGCGCAGCCCGCCTCCACTGCAATGTCAGTGAAAGTACCGTTCCTATTGTTGTGGTAAAGCGCTGCGGGCGCCGAATCGCAGGCTACGTAAATGTCTGGCCAGCCATCATTATCAAAATCTGCTACCAGAACCCCGAGGCCATAAGTGCCACTGGTTTTGGTAATTCCCGACTTTTCTGACACGTCCGAGAACGTCCCGTTTCCGTTGTTGTGATAGAGGGCATTGACACCGCCCTTCAGCCCCGGCGGACCACACGCAACCATGACACCCTTGTAAAGACACGGACCGGTTTCAGGCAATGGGGCTGTTTTCAGGTCGAGGTCGATGTAGCTGGCAACAAAAAGATCCAGGAGTCCGTCCCGGTCATAGTCAACGAAAGCGCAGCCCGAACCCCAACGCGTGCTGTTGTTGGCAACTCCGGCTTTCTCGGCCACCTCTGTGAAACTACCATCGCCATTATTACGATAGAGAGCGTTCTTGCCATAGCTGCTGATGAAAATATCATCGTATCCGGTGTTGTCATAATCACCGACGCATACGCTTTGTCCCCACCCCGTGCGAACAAGATCTGCTTTCTCAGTTACATCTGTAAACGTCCCGTTGCCATTATTGTGGTAGAGGCGATTCGTCGCATTTAGATTCGGCGACAGTCCATTCAGGCGCGTTCCGTTTACCAGAAAAATGTCCGGCCATCCATCATTGTCATAATCTATGAACGCGGCACCGCTCCCCGTGGTCTCTAGAAGATATCTGTTTTTATGTTCGTCACCATAAATGGTCGTCGCTATGAGGCCGGCCTGCCGGGCCACGTCTGTGAACTTCACCCCTAACAGGTCGTTCGTCACGGCCGGTGTCAGCTTCTGGCCATTAACCTCCGCCAAGCAGAACAACAAACAGCCGAGGAACAACCAGATCTGACTATCGCGCAGATAGCGGAAGCGGAGGCGCGAAGTCGGATTAATGGAAGCGTGGGTACTCATTAGTATAATGGAATCGGATGCAAGACAGTCTAATGACTCCAACCCTATAATCGCCGCGATGGTGCGTCAAGCGGTAATGCCGTACCGTACCAAGAAAAAAACGAGGGCTCGATAAGAGTAACAAAACATTTCTCCAACTCGCGAAGCGGGTTGGAGACACCGAAAGCAACAATCCACTTGAACTGCAGGCCCTTTCTGGCGGATGATGCCTTCCTACACCAGGAGCAAAACGTGAAGGACCGCTGGATCCGCTACGCACTTTTGTGTTCGATTCTCATTTTCGCCAGTCTTGCGGCGGCGAGTGGTCAACCCTCTTCGGACCAGACCCTGGTAACAAAGTTTGAACTCAAGAAGAGCGGACTCGAACTGGAACGACGAACGCAGGTTGGCAGCTTCTTCGACGTAGTAGGTCATAAGTCAGCCGCGCTTGGCTACGAAAACCGTGCACTCGAGGCCTGGATCTATCCGCTGAAGATCCTTGACGACTTCGAGCTTTCATTTCGTATTGAGGGTTACCCGCTCGAATTTCGCGGCCCCGACATCGCGGTCCAAATCAACGCGCGTCCAGAAGCCACAATATTTACTTACTCACACGCCGCGTTCACCGTGCGGCAGATTATTTATGCCCCGGTCGATGAGCCGGGCATCATTATGTTGCTCGACGTGAAGACTGTTTTGCCGATGACCGTGACAGCCTCATTTCGCCCCCGGCTGAAACTCGCATGGCCCGCGGGCTTGATGACAGGAAATTTGGAGTGGGATGAGAAGCAGCATGCTTATTACATCACCGAAGAGTCGAAACGGTTCGTTGGCATTATTGGATCGCCTGCAGCGCGAGACATCTCGGTTATGCCCTACCAGGAGGAACCGCGCGATGTGCCCGTTCGATTGTCCATAGAACCTGCTGCAGATGCACTCAATTCGCACTTCATTCCGATTGTCATCGCCGGAGGCGTTGAAGGACGCAAAAAAGCAAAGGAGAGTTATGATCGCCTGCTAACTTCAGCCCAGACACTTTATGAAAAAAATGTCTCTTACTACGACCGCCTACAAAACGAGACAACCATTATCAACACCCCTGACGAACGTTTGAACCAGGCCTTCCAGTGGGCGAAGGTCGGGATCGACAAAGGAATTGCAACCAACCCCTTCCTGGGGACGGGACTCGTTGCCGGCTTTCGCACGTCGGGCGATAGCGAACGACCGGGCTTTGCCTGGTTCTTTGGGCGCGACGCTCTTTGGACTTCCCTGGCCATTAATTCTTACGGTGATTTTGCTACTACCAGAACGGCACTGGAATTCTTGAAGAAGTTCCAGCGGGCGGATGGCAAGATCCCGCACGAGATCTCGCAGAGCGCATCACTGATTCCCTGGTTCACCGATTACGAATTTCCCTGGAACAGCGCCGACGGCTCACCACTTTATGTGATCGCCCACGGTGACCACTGGCGGGCAACCGGCGACAAGGATTTTCTTAGGACAAACTGGGATTCGATCGTCAAAGCTTATCGCTTCTCTGCCGCGTCTGACACGGACGGCAATCACCTGATCGAGAATTCAACGAAAACGAAGTTTGGTCACGGCTGGGTTGAGGGCGGCGGACTTTATCCGCCACATGAAGAGATCTACATGCAAGGTCTCTGGATCGAGGCATCGCGCAGCCTGGCTGAGATGGCAGACGCACTTGGCGATAGCGAGCTGGCCGGGACAGCACGCGCGAATGCTGAGCAAACACGCCTCGCGATGGAGCAAACCTACTGGCTCGCTGCTCGGTCCTATTACGCATTCGCAACCAAACGCCCTCCAGCCGAACCACCCAAAGCCGACCCTGGGCCAAACCGCACGCTTCGCCAGGCCCGCATGGAAGAACTGAGCAAAGCCACAATCATCGATGAGGATACGGTCATGCCGGCTGTGCCTCTCTGGTGGCGCACAATGTCGGATGATCGTGCGCAATTAGAGATAGATCACCTGGGCAGCGGACGGATGGCGACGGACTGGGGATCGAGAATCATCTCGAATGAGAGCAAACTCTACGATCCACTTTCTTACCACTACGGCTCTGTCTGGCCGCTCTTCACTGGATGGGCCAGCACCGGGGCTTACCGTTATGGTCGCCCACACGTGGGCTACCAGTCATTAATGGCAAACGCGTTGCTGACCTACACAAACGCACTCGGTTACGTGACAGAGTTATTGTCCGGCGATTTCAATGCGCCCTTTGGTCGCTCGTCGCATCATCAGGTTTGGTCTGAGGCAATGGTAATAACGCCAACTATTCGCGGATTGTTGGGCCTTGAAGCCGGCGCGGGCGGCAAAGAGCTTCGCTTTGAGCCACAGTTACCGGCCAACTGGGACCAGGTAGAAGTAAGGAACGTCGCCGTGGGCAATACGAGATACGATCTCAATCTTTCGCGAGTCCCTGGTCGCCTGACGATTACGACAAAGCGAACCGCTTCGAACGCAGTATCCGCGCCTGGTAAAATACGACTTACGATTGCGCCTGCATTTCCGCTTGACGCACATGTTCGTGGTGTCACTGTTCAAGGACGCCGAGTGAAGTTTGAAACATCCCAAACCGGCGACGCGCAGCGGACGCCGGTCAGCTTCGATGTGGGCCAGGAGAGTGTGGAAGTAGTATTCAGCTACGACGAAGGCACGGACGTTTATATTGAGCAAGAGATTCCCGCCCCAGGGACCATGAATCAGGGCCTGCGAGTTCTGCGCTCAAGGGCAGACGTTGCAGGTTTGCACCTTGTTCTCGAAGGACTGGGCGGTCGTTCTTACTCTTTGCTTGTCCGCGGTCCACATCAGCTCCTCGAGAC
>JALYXE010000334.1 GCA_030947265.1 Acidobacteriota bacterium | reverse complement strand
GCGTTGATGTGCGTGAGAAACTTTTCGATACGAATAGTCTGCGACTGATATAACTCTAACTTCGAAAGTAATGACTGAGCTGAATGCAGAGTCTACAACCAGATTGGCCGAACTGATCCGTAACCGGACAGTTTCGCCAGTTGAAGCTGTTGAGGCGTATCTCGGTCGCATTGAGCGGCTCAATCCCAAACTAAACGCAATAGTAACAATTGCTCCGGATGTCGTGGAGAAGGGAAGAGAAGCCGAGGCCGCAGTAATGCGCGGAGATGCTCTTGGACCTCTTCACGGGGTGCCCGTGACGATCAAGGACACGATTGAAACCGGGGGCCTGCGAACAACCAGCGGTTCAGCAATGCGAGCACAGTTTATTCCAGCGCATGATGCGCCGTCAGTCGCTCGGCTAAGAAGCGCCGGCGCTCTCATTCTGGGAAAAACGAATGCTGCCGAGATGGCCATGGACTACACCGCCGATAATCCCGTGTTCGGCCGCACTAACAATCCCTACGACTTGTCACTAACGCCGGGTGGATCGAGTGGTGGCGAAGCCGCCGCGATTTCTTCGGGGATGTCTCCCTGCGGACTTGGCAGCGACCTGGCGGGCTCGATTCGAATTCCATCTCACTTCTGTGGCATCGCCGGTTTGAAACCATCGGTCGAGCGGGTGCCGGGCGCCGGCCAATTTCCTCCTGCTATCGGCCCATATTCAATCGGCGCCGCGATTGGCCCAATGGCGCGGTCGGTGAACGATCTTCATTTGCTTTTCAACGCGCTAACAACGACGGAGGTGTTCCCACAATTTGCAGACCTGGGAGCAGACATTTTCGAGGAACGTCGTGCACTACGGAACGCAATGAGCGGACATCGAGTCGCCTGGTACACGGACGACGAAGTTTCTCCCGTCACTGAAGAAACTCGTTGTGCGGTTGAGACTGCGGCAAAGGCTCTGTGCGATGCCGGCCTACCAATAGAAGAAACCCGCCCGCCCGGGGTTGAGCGGGGCCATGATCTTTGGCTCAAGCTTTTTTCGCGGGCCTCCGTCGTCCAGCTTCGAAACGTTTATGCGAGCCATGAGGATAAAGGTGGTGAATTTGTTCGGTGGAGATTAGCAACAGCGGATGACACTGATCCGGCTTCGCTCGACGAATACATAGGCTTTTGGTTGGAACGGGATCGTCTCCGGGCCCGGCTAATCCAGTGGATGCAAGGCATCCCCTTAATCGTCGCTCCCGTCGGTGCCACCGCCGCGTACCAACATGACACCCACAAAGTGACGGTTGGGGAGCAGACACTGAGCACGTTTCGCGCTTTCAGTTATTCGCAGACATTTAACGTTTTCGATCTTCCGGTAGTGACGATTCCCGCGAGTCGAACGAAAGCAGGGCTGCCCATCGGTATTCAAATCATCGGCCGTCCATTTGAAGAGGAAATCGTTATCGCCGCTGCAGCCATTGTCGAGCATGCGTTGGGTGGTTGGCAGGCTCCGCCGATTTTTTACCAGTGAGGGAAACACTGATCGAGTGAATTCGGCTTCGGGTTCAAGCCGTATGTGTTAGCCACCGGCGGGGCATGCCCCCTTCCCAACCTGAGAGACTTCCTACTTGAATGTGACTTCAGCGTTGAAGGCCTCTCAGACGAAGATTTTAGAAGCTTTTCGGCTTCAGCTGTGAAAGCCATTCTGCTTGGGCCATCCGCTCAAATCAAATCAGCTCTGGGTTAGGAAGGCGGGCATGCCCCCGCTAATCGGTCTAACACTCAAGCTCGAAGGTATTGATGAACTAAATAGTCGCTTGTTTGACGGGAGGTTCTTTAGGGTTTTAGGAGGACTAAAGTTTGTCGGACAGTCTGCGATCCGATATAGTTTTTAGCTCAAAGCTTTCGTCCAAAAGTGCCGTTGCATCCGCCGAGGAGTTGTTTATGGATCCCATTTCTACAATTGTCGCCCTTTTTCTTTTTGGTTTTCTGGCGATCGTGCTGCTGGTGATCGCAATAAAAACGATCAGAATTGTTCCGCAAGCCACGGTAATGCTGGTCGAGCGGCTCGGCAAGTTCGACAAGGTTGCCAACAGCGGCCTAAACATCCTCATCCCGTTTTTGGATAGGCCGCGCGCGGTCTACTGGACAAATGCTCGCCCGGGAATCACGTCTATCGATCTCCGCGAACAGTATATCGATCTGCCTCCACAGCCTGTGATCACTCGCGACAACGTGACCATACACGTCGATTCAGTCGTCTACTGGCAAATAACGGATCCGGTCAAAGCAGTTTACGAAATGAACGATCTTGTGGGCGGCATCGTGCAGTTGACCATCACCGGCATGCGCGCGGTTATGGGCGACATGGACCTCGATCACACTCTATCGCAGCGGGATCAAATAAATGCCAAACTGAGGATTATTTTGGATGAAGCGACTGACAAGTGGGGTGTAAAAGTTACGCGCGTCGACGTGAAGAATATCAATCCGCCGGAGGACGTTCGAATCACGATGGAGAAGCAGATGACGGCCGAGCGCAATCGCCGCGCCCTGGTGCTCCAGGCCGAAGGCGACCGTCAGGCGGCGATAACGCGCGCGGAAGGCGAAAAGCAGGCCGCAGTGACTCGCGCAGAAGGCGAGAAGCAGTCGGCCATACTCGCCGCCGAGGGGGCGGCCCAGGCGCGCCTGCGTAACGCTGAGGCTGAGTCCGAGGCAATCACGCGCGTTGCGGATGCTATGCACGAACACGGTAATCCCGCGCAATACCTGATCACCACTCGCTACATCGAAAGCCTGCGCGACATGACGCGCACTAATAACTCGAAGGTCATTTTTATGCCGGTGGAAACTTCGGCAATGCTGGCGAGTGTCGGTGCAATAAAGGAAGTGCTTTCGCAGACTGGCGAGAAGAGTGGCGAAAAAGATCCGCCAGCGACTCCAAAGCCGCGAGAGCTGCCAAGGTAATTTCGAACTTTACAGATTAACGTTTGGCGGACCCGTTCAGTGGGTGGCGCGAGATCACCATGTATTTCGAGCCTGCGCTACTCAATTCACTTCGAATCACTAACAATTCTGAGACAGTAATTTCCGCTGGTTCGAATGGTAACTCTCTGTGAGCGGAAGCCAGCGTTCGGGCTTGTTGAGGTCTACCACCCCAGCGGGGCTGCCCCGCCGGGGACCCCGGTTTGCGCAATCGTGCAACGGTGATGTGTGGATTAAAGCAGCGGTCTTCTTTCTCAAAACCTGCCCGCCCAAATTCGTCTTCCAGATGCCGGTGTAAGTCGCCCAGCTTTCCTTCCAGATCATTGATCCCGATCCACAAGACGCGAGGTGAGCCATGCTTGGGAAAGCAGCCCGTTTGCTCAAGCAGAACAATGAAAGGCGCGGAGCCCTTAACAGCTCGCGACGTTGCCATGGAAAAACTTTGAACCGAATCTTGCGATACGTGGCCGAGGAATTTTAGCGTGAGATGAAGGTTCGCGTCGCGGCTCCAGCTCGCGTGTGCCTCGGGCACAGCTTCTCTCAAGCTTGCAATATGTTGCATTACCCGCCCGCGCACTGTCTCTGATAACTCGATTGCGCAGAAGACTCGCCATGGCTTGTCCCCTAGCTGAGGTTTTTCTCTCATCTAAAGGTGGCTAATTCGGTTGAGTACTTACTTGGAAAGAGCGGGGGCAGGCCCGGGGTCCCCAGCGGGGTAGCCCCGGCGGGGTGGAAGCCCGCCTTCCTAACCACGAGCTTAGTAAGCCGACTTTCACCTCGACACTTGAGAGCCTTTCAAAGGGGGAAGTGGGCGAACTCTGAACATCTCGAGGTCAGGAAGGCGGGCTCGCCCCCGCTTTCAGCCGCGCTATTTCTTTGGTTCAAAGATGGTAGTCTCCTTTGTCGCTTTCGCAACGGCGGGCTCGGTAAACGGAAACAGACGAGGGGTCACGGCGCGCCAATCTGCCAGTTGATCGTTCCAATGTGGATTTGAAGGAATGCCCGATTCGCCGAGCGTTATTCCATGCTGAGTTTTGTCCCAATCGCCCGGGTCGGCGATAAAGCGCATTGAAACCGAGGCGCCAACGTTCACCGTCGCCGCCAGTGCGCCTGTCCCGTTCTGCGGAAACGGAGGAATTGCAAACTGCAAACCAACCAGGGGGGCGCCGGCAAGTAGATGCTGAAAACGCACTTTGACCATTTCGCCCCAGGTCCACTTCGACTCATCAGCCCCTAGATTCTTGGTCAAAATCTTGCGAGCGTCTTCATAGGATGCCCGCAGCAGCTCGGCGTAGCTGCCAAATCCCTTAGGCAGCCACTCCTTTGGCTGGTCGGTGATCAAACGATCGAGCGTAGTATCAAAGTTGGACCACTGGTAAATCTTAACCAGGTCGTCACCCAGAGCGGCCGTTAGTATCCGAGAACGAAAGGCTATGCGCATCTGGGCCAGCACCGGCGCTACATGTGAGGCGGCATTCACCTGTCCATCCCATCCTTCAAACGCGTCAAGGGTTTCACGAAGCTTCGCGTCAGGGGTCGCTGCACTGCTTGAGTCTCCGCGCAATATCCTGGCGGCCTGCCCGGCAAACAGAACACCACCGATGGAGTAGACGTCGCCCTGGATCCTGCGAAAGTCATCCGCGGTCAACTTCGGTTTCTGATTTAGTAAGTCAAAGATTCGTCGAGCACGGTAAGGTTGGGCCCACAAATGCGTCAGAAAGTAAGGATAATTGTTGCCGACGATGCGCTGGTTTGCGGTAACAATAATTCCCGACGGCGGATCGAACAGAGTGGGCAGTTTGTTGATGGGAATGTAACTCGTCCACTCGCCAGCGTCTGTTGAGCCATCATAGGGAACGCTGCCATCACCTGAGCTTCTGATCGGCACAACTCCGGCAGCGTGATAGCCAATGTGGCCATCGACATCCGCGTAGACAATATTTTGAGTTGGCGCCGCAAATGAACGCAGTGCCGTGGAAAACTCTTTCCAATTGCGGGCGCGATCCATCAGGTAGGCCGAATCCGAATTATTCAGTTTTGGATCGAGCGCGGTCCACCGAAGCGCATAACGCTTACCACCCTTTTCGAAGACGATGGGACCGTGCCGTGTCACCGTTACGTCAAGAACTACCGTGTCCGTTGCTGAGTCTGTGAACCCCTTACGGGCCTTGATTTCTTCATGACGTATTTCTGCATCTCGCCAACCCGTTGGAGTCAAATAACGGCGAGGGTTTGCCGGATCAAACTTTTCGACATAAAGGTCCTGCACATCGGGGCCTACGTTTGTAAATCCCCACGCTATTCGGTCGTTGTGCCCAATAATCACACCCGGAAGTCCCGGCGTAGTTACACCCGCTACTCGCACGCCGGGCGCACTCAAGTGGACCATGTACCAGATCGAAGGTGCTGACGCTGCCAGGTGTGGATCATTGGCTAGCAGAGGTTTGCCGCTGGTAGTGTGTTTGCCGCTGACGACCCAGTTATTACTAGCCGCAAGACCTTCTGCATAAAAACCGACGCGGGCCAGTGACTCAGCCGCGAGCTCTTCATCGTTTGCGAGTGCGAGTAAAGTCCCTTTCGAAAACGAATCGAGCAAATCCGTGGGAGAGGCAATGGATGCAGCTTCCTTTTTCGCGTCTTTGCCAACAACGAGAACGTCCAGCGGTGAAGTCTCGGGCATAAGCCCGGCGCGCTTTTCTGCCGGAAGATTAGCAAGCGCCTCACGCATTAGGTCCACACGCCAGGTGGACGAGAGAGCCTCCGAAAAAAGCTTTACCATTAGTAAAGAATCCGCCGGCGTCCAGGATCGCGGCTTGTATTGAAGTATTTGAAACTCCGGCGGCAAAGTTTTGGCGTCGAGTGAGGCGATGTAGGCATTGACACCACGAGCATAAGCTTCCAGCAGGTCGCGCGAGTGCGGAGGAGCCTGCGCGACTTCAGCTTCTACTACTTGCGCGAATCCCAATATTCGGTGCTGCTTGTCTTGCTCAAGCGCTGAGTTGTTTGGTCCTGCGCCTAGAATCTCGGCCAACTCTCCCCGCTCGTTACGTCGCAGCAGATCCATTTGCCACAGACGGTCACTTGCAGTGACATACCCTTGAGCGAAATACAAATCTTCGTCATTCTTCGCCTCAATGTAGGGAATGCCGCGCTCGTCGCGTCGCACTGTTACGCGGTCGCGCAGCCCAGCGATTTCCAATGTTCTTGTACTAGCAGGCTCGCCACCCTTCTGTTCAGCGGAAGTTCGGAAGGACAGCTGTATCAGGAAAAGTAGAGAAGCGCAGATGATCAGAAGCGCTGGTCGTCGTCTCGTCATTTGAGGCACCTCATGTTTCTGAAATTGTCAGATAGTAGCATAGGGCGATAATCGTTTACCGTTATCAAATCGGGATTAGAATCGGCGCCTGGTCGGATAGTTGCGCTAACTAATACTCCAGCTGGCCTCCGTTATAGAGCTGGCGACGCCCTTATGTTACGGGCTATTTTGTTTTGATCATCCCAGGGACGATCTTCTGCGCAGACGGGGCTCGAAGATGGTCAAGTTGTTAAAAATTGATTGGTTGCTCTCTCAGCTTGGGCGGCAAACTAACAGTTTGCGTTACGGCCCGCTGAAACCGGAGACACCACAAATATTGACGCAACCTTAGCCTCACATTACAATCAGAGCGGATCAACTCTTATTTAAGCGATGTCTCATCGAAAGTTTCAACACCTTCTCGCCGCCATGGCGCTGATGTTCTTAGGCGGCATCGGACTAGGCGCACGCGCGCAGCAGCGCCCGCTGCTCACCGAGGACGTTGACATCATTCCTCCTGGAACCATGCGCATTGAAGCGGGAATAGATTTTCTGCAAGGCGCGAGGTTTCCTGTATCTGGCTTGGCCGGCGATTTAACGCGCGTCGGCGTGATCGGCGTTAGCATTGGATTCGCGCCGAATGTTGAGTTTCAAATTGAAGGCGTGACCCAGAATTTTCTAAGCATTAACTCGCGCGGTCCCTCGGCTATTCCTTTGTCGTTGGCGGCGGGGGCCAATTCCACAAATGACGCGGGAGATTTCATCCTTTGGACCAAGTTCAAATTGCGGAGTGAAACCAGGCGCGGGCCATCGTTGGGGTTTCGTTTCGGCGTACAACTGCCAAACTCGAATCAAGCTCGAGGAATTGGACTGAACCAAACAAATGCTTACGGATCGATATTGATTGGTAAGAAGTTTGGCCGGGCCGGTCGATTCAACAGTTTCGGTAATTTGGGAATCGCGATTCTGACGGCACCGACGCAGTTATTTTCCCAAAATGATGTTCTGACCTATGGCGCGGCGGGAATCTATCGCATCAACAAACAGTTCAGCATCGCCGGCGAAGTTAACGGGCGGGCCAACACGAGACCCGGCAATGGGCCGCTCGGCACTGAGTCGCAGTCAGAGGCTCGCCTGGGAATGCAGATTCGCGCTTCTGGTCTCCGCTTTGATTTCGCAGGTATCAAAGGACTCACACGATTCACGCACGACACCGGCGTCACTGTCGGCGTCACCTATGACACTCCTTCTATCTTCGCGCCAGCCAAATAAAGCAGGGATAAATAACTAGTAACACGTGAAAAGTCAGAACCTGCGGGTCAGGTGCAAACTCTCTTGCGATCAGAAGTATGTGTTAGATTGGGCCGAATATTTCGAGTGACGACTGCAATTAAGATTCCTGATCACGGTTCACTCGTCTTTTGTCACTATACTTATGTCTGACTGGTTAAGGTCCATTGGCCGTTGGCTCGAGCGGTATGTAATCAGTCTTCCGATCTACTATGCCGCTCCGGCGATGATTGTAATCGGAGCGCTTGATTCGTCGCTGTTGTCTCTCCCCGAGATCAACGACTACCTGGTAGTGGCACGATGCTTCAAACAACCTACCGCCGCAATCTATTTTCCATTGTTTGCCGCCATTGGATCGGTTATCGGCTGCCTGATTCTTTATACGATTATGCGACGCGGGGGACAGGCAGTATTGCGAAGGCGTTTTCGGCGAGAAAACATTGAGCGCGTGGAGCGTGCCTATGCGCGTTTCGGCTTTCTGGCTATAGCAATTCCCGCCGTGCTGCCACCACCCATGCCCTTTAAGATTTTTGTCGCCACCGCGGGAACGCTCGAGTATCCACGCTGGAAGTTTTTGGTCACGGTAATGATTGCGCGCTCGTTTCGTTATTACGTTGAAGGAATTTTGGCGGTATTTTACGGTAAGCGCGTGTTGTTATTTCTAAGGGATAACGGTTTAGTGATTCTTAGTATTGCTGCGGCCGCAGCCGTCCTAATATTGTTGATTTATACCTTAGTCAATCGGCGCAACCCGCACATACGGGAGGCAGCGTCAGAGATGTCGACCAACGAAAAACCACTGGTGGATCCAGACCGAACCAAGATTGCGGAGTAGTTAACTCCTAAGTGAGTTTCCGAACAAAACGAAAGGCATTCTTGTTTGAAGTTGTTTATTCAAAAGATCGCTCATGCCTTAACCGACCTCTCCAGCTTTTTTGTGGGGCTGGGGCCTTTTGGTTTGTTTGCAGTCGCTCTGCTTGATTCAGCTTTTGTGCCTTTGCCCAGCAGTGCGGATGCACTGATGATCCTGCTCACAATCGCTCATCCGCGAATGATGATTGTTTATGCCCTGCTCGCAACAGCAGGCTCCACAATTGGCTGCGTAATCCTTTACTACCTCTCAAGACGCGCTGGTGGGCGAGCGCTCCGAAAATTTTCACCGGCAAAGCAGAAAAGAGTCAAGGAGTTAATCGATCATTATGACGTGTTGTCGGTTTTGGTGGCTTCTCTTATGCCACCGCCGTTTCCATTCAAGTTATTTGTGATTACTGCCGGCGTCTTTCGCTTCAGCGTATTTCGTTTCACGCTTACCATTATTGCGGGCCGCATATTCCGATTCCTGCTGGAGGGCTATTTCGCTTACCGTTATGGGGCGCAAGCGAGGCAGATTCTTGCGAGGTACTATCCCTGGATTGGTCTGGGCCTCGCCTTCCTGGTTGTCATGTTTTTCCTAATTCGCAACTTGCTGAAGAGCAAGTCCGCAACGCCAGTGGAAGAAGGTCTAGAACCCGGAAACTAGAGGCAATAGCTGTGGCTCGGAACTGAGTTCTGTTTGTTCGACAGATAGTGATTGGAAAATCCGCGCGGCAGCCAGATCTCTGACTCCATTCTCCGCCAACCGGCCCAGCAAGTGTAGAAAGACTTCAGCGGTAGCTAGCGCGTCGCTGCCCGCGCGATGACGATCGAAAATGGGGATGGAGAAGTGCTCGGCCACAGTTTCCAGACGGTAGTTAGGCAAGCCAGGTACGGCGCGTCGAGAGAGCGTTACTGTACACAGATGCGGGTTAATCATTCGGTGCCCTGGATACACGCGTGAAATTTCATGGTTCAGGAAATTGGTATCAAAAGGTGCGTTGTGAGCAATCAGTACAGCATCTTCGGCGAACTCCAGCCAACGTGGAGCAACTTCGGCAAACAGAGGCGCCTGCTTTACTGTCTCATTGCTGATGCCGGTGAGGGCAACGACGAAGCGGGGAATCGTAATCTCCGGATTTACCAAGGTCAGGAAATTATCTACTATCTTTCCGCCGCGAATACGATAGGCTCCAAGTTCAATAATGCGGTTGGGCGGCATCTTAGCGCCCGTAGCTTCAATGTCGACGACTACAAAATCCAATTCCTCGAGTAATTTCGATTCGCAATCATACGCCTGCAGTTCGACAGTCTTGCCGTCGATGATCTTGAACCGGCGATCATCTTTGACAAGATCGCCAACCAGTAACCCCGCCAACTCCTCGTCAATGTGAGATACTTTGAATACCGCGTCAACAATCTGTGAAGCGTTAGCACGGCCGCCCGAAAGGCGTAATAGATCAATCGTTTCCTGGACCAGTGTGGAATCAGATACCAGGTTTGAATAAGGCGCCATTGGTCGCAATTGTAACACGACATCCTCGTTTGGTATGGGGAATAGAGGCGTGCGAACTGAAGTTGTAATCGAAAAATTTAGAGAGACCGGGGCCCTGTTGGAGGGACATTTTATTCTATCCAGCGGTTTGCACAGTCCTATCTATTTGCAATGCGCGCTTGTGCTTCAGCATCCACGCCAAGCGGAAGAGTTTGGCCGTGGCATAGCCGAACACTTTCGCGGTGAAAACATCGAGACGGTTGCCGCCCCGGCAATTGGAGGTATCGTGATCGGCCATGAGGTCGCCCGCGCGCTAGGCGCTAGATTTGTTTGGACCGAGCGCGAGAACGGCGAGATGACTTTGCGACGCGGTTTTTCTATCTCGCCGGGTGAAAAAATACTGGTAGTCGAAGACGTGGTGACCACGGGAGGCTCCACGCTTGAAACTGTTGAGGCGTTGCAGGCTGCCGGCGGCAATGTGGTTGGGGCCGCATCGATTATCGATCGCTCGTCTGGTAAAGCTAATGTGGGAGTGCCCCGCATCGCACTTGCCACCCTCGATATTCCCTCAGTCAAGCCCGCTGTTTGCGACGCATGCAAACGAGGGGAGCCGGTCGCTAAGCCGGGAAGCAGAAAGCGGAGGCAGAAGGCAGAAGGCAGTAAGCAGTGAGCAGGAAAAAAACAAAGACCGAAGGCCAAAGACCAAAGGACCATCGACAACAAACAAAGACGAACACAAAGACTACAGTAAACACTACTAACAACTCACTCCTGATTACTGACAACTGACCATCGCAATGAACTTCAAACTCACCATTCAATACGACGGTACAAACTTTCATGGTTGGCAGATGCAGGGTGAGCTACGAACAGTGCAAGGCGAGCTAACCAAAGCCCTTTCGCAGATAGACGGCCGTGAGGTTGTAGTAAATGGATCGGGCAGGACCGATGCCGGCGTGCACGCGGAGGGCCAGGTTGCGAGCGTGAATCTGCGCAGGGAAATAGCGCCACGAAAACTGCGCGCAGCGATCAATGGGAATGTCGGAAAAGATGTGCGTGTTTTTGCAGCCGAAGTTGTCGATGACGATTTCCATGCCCGCTATTCGGCGCTTGGAAAAACGTATCTTTATCGCGTGGTCAATGGTCCGGTCCTATCGCCTTTCTGGCTACGGTATGCTCACCATGACGCGCGTCCCCTTAATCTTGAAAGCATGAATCAAAGCGCTGAGTTGTTTTTAGGCGAGCATGATTGGAGTGCCTTCTCCTCCGCTCAGTCTGACGCAGAAACCAAAAACCGAACGATTACGGGTCTTAGTATTATTGAACGTTGCGATGAACGCGCCGCCTGCCACATTGTTGAAATGAAAGTGAGCGCTGACGGGTTTCTTCGCTACATGGTGAGATCGATTGCCGGCACTTTGATGGCCGTCGGTCGCGGCGAGATGGATGCCCAGTTGGTGGCGCGCGCGATAAACGAAGGCGACCGTGCTCTCGTCGCAGCGACCGCGCCGGCCTGTGGACTGACGTTGCTTTCTGTGCTCTATGAGTAGCGGCTGAATGAATTCGTGGCGCCGCCGCCGGGCTTCGCTGCAATATGGTTTCATTGACACAGATGACCCTTGTAGCAAGAATGGTTAGTTGTTCTACTTTGATATAACTAAGCACCTTAG
>JALYXE010000317.1 GCA_030947265.1 Acidobacteriota bacterium | reverse complement strand
GCATCGAGCTGTCTTTGAACCTGAGTGACCTTTTGGTCAATCTCGCCGATCTCGGGTTTAACTTTTTCAAGGGCCGCTTGCGATTCCGCGTCGAGCGTTTGGTATTCAGGACTTTCCTTTACTTGCGCCTCAGTTTGGCCCGCTTGCGGCCTAATATTCTTCAAGTAACGGGTGTAACGGCTGACAAACTGTTGTTGGATCCCCTTCCACGGACGCTGGCCGAAGGCTTCATCGTAGAGTGACCAAGCGAGAGAGGCGGTGAGAAGAAGGGCACAGATCAGCAGGATGCCGCTCGTAGAGCGACTCACAATGGGATCCTTTGCCGGAACCTCAGGCTCCTTCTTCACCAACGACTCAGCAGCTTCAGGAGAGTCAGCCACTCGCGATCATTCCTCCGCGCTCGTCAAATATTGTCAAATATTGAACCACGGGGTTACCCAAACATACTTGATAGTCAATGCCAGCCGAAGCACAAGTTTCACCGGCAGGGCCAGCAGCACACTTACTGCAAAAAACTGAAATGTGACGTATTGCAGGAGACTTGTTCTGGCCAGAAGTTTTTTCTCAAACTCGTCCTGGGGGAAGAGGCGCAGCGGACGAAGGGAAAGCCTCTTAAAATCTACCGTCATCATCCAATGGAAAAACAATGCCCCCAAAACGTAGAAGCCACTCACCACTAAGAAACCAAAAATGAACTTAAAAGGATTGACTGAAAGAAACCCTAAATGTAGCGCCTTTCCGATGCCGCTGGTAGCAATCCAGTCGTGGAGATCGACGTTCTTATCAAACACAACAGCGTTGTGATCCCACGTCTGACCTGGCCAGAACCAGATCCAACCGGGTCCTCGAATGAAAGTCCCAATAACAATCAGGAGGATCCACATCAGGAAGCCCCAACAAAACATGCCAACAGCGAAACGACGTTGCCTGAGGGTGTAGTAACCGTTGCCCAGCGGATTGGAGTCGACGTAAGGAAAAACCATCAATCCGACCATGATAATAGAAGGCATGACAACGCCCGCAATCCAGGGATCGAAATAGACCAACATCTCCTGTAGTCCGAGGAAGTACCAGGGCGCCTTTGACGGGTTCATTGTCAGATTGGGATTTGCAGGTTCTTCGAGCGGAGCATTGAGGGTAATGGACCAGACGAACAGGACGACTGTCACTATGACTGCAGCGAGAAACTCGATCCGCACCAGGTAGGGCCAGACGTGGATCTCTCTTGCCCACCCTGGACGCCACGGTTCTGCTTTTCGATGATGGGTTTTCGCGAGCTTCGGGTCTTGTTCGAGCTGCTCGATCAGCGTATCGTTCGCTCGCGATTGTTTGATTCCCAGCCAGGTAAAGAATGGCACCAGAAAAAGCATGGCCACGATGGGGATATTGTCGGGGGCTGATGATATTGTCCATAGTTGGTGCCAGTCCTGGACGAAAAATATAGCGAGAACCACCAGGACAACGACCACCCCCAGGGTTATCAACTTACCTTTCGTCAAACTGAATCTGCGCTTCGGCATCTAATCTTTTGTCCTGATCACGTGCCAACTTCCTGGAGTGTCACGTCAGCGCACTCCAAAAAACTATTTCTTTTTCACCGCCTTCATTTCTGATTCAAGCATCACCGGCGCCGGCCCGGAGATGCCGCCATCTTTGCGTATTCGCCAGAAATGCACCGCCATGAAGATCGAAGCCACCAGGGGAATGCCAATACAATGCCAGATGTAGGAACGTAACAAAGCATTGGAATCGACAATTGATCCACCGAGCAGTCCAAAACGAACATCATTAAAGGGAGTCATTCCGAGCTGAACGCCAAAAGGCCCCTCAGAACCCAGCATCGGCGTGGCGCGCGCCATGTTTGTTCCAACTGTGACCGCCCAGAACCCAAGCTGGTCATCTGGGAGCAGGTATCCAGTGAAGGAAAGCAAGAGCGTCAAGACGAGCAAGACAACGCCGACGCCCCAGTTAAACTCACGAGGTCGTTTGTACGAACCAGTGAGCACAACGCGAAACATGTGCAGCCAGGTAGTGATCACCATTAAGTGTGCGGCCCACCTGTGCATGTTCCTGAGCAGTTTGCCAAAGGGGACGTCGTGCTCCAGATAAAGAATGTCACGAAAGGCGTCAACCTTCGTCGGGTGGTAATAGAACATTAACAGGACGCCGGTGAAGGTGAGCACAATAAAGAGATAAAAGGTGATGCCCCCCATGCCCCACGTATACCGGTAACGCACAGCATCACGATTGATCTTTGCCGGATGAAGATGAAGGAAGACGTTTGACAAAACCGCCAACGAGCGATTGCGCGGGTCGGAGCGATCATGCGAGACGCGAAAAATCGACTTCCAAAGTTGAGTATCCTGAACGTCCTTGTAACCCTTGGCCTCCTCGATAGCGCGCTGCTTAAGCGCGGTGCCTTCGGTGCGGACTTTTTCGAGGAGGCTCGCACTACTCTCTTCAGTCGTAGTCAGTTGCCTGGGTTCTTTCTGATCGGGCTTTTCGTCCATGACTCGTTTGCAATCCTGGAAGTTTATAAGGCCCACCTGCTATGCACGCTTCGGTGGGCGCTTAGGTTCGTGGCTGCAACTGTATCAAAGCGGTATATATGAACCCGGATCGTTGAATTCGTTCTTCTCGCCTTTGGGCCATCTGTAAAGTCTGGCTATGTCCACCACGATTTGTCCTTCGGCATCGAGTTCAACATGAGCGCGGTCCATCGGCCGCGGGGCCGGCCCTTCGAAATTAATCGCCTCGCTGTCATAGCCACTGCCATGGCAGGGACATTTGAATTTGTTTTCGCTCGCTTTCCAATCCGGTGTGCAACCCAGGTGGGTGCAGCGAGCGTAGATCACAAATACTCGGTCGGAAGTTTTGTCCACCCAGATGCGATATTGCTGCTGCCATTTGGTGTCAACGCCCAACGCATAATCGGCGGGAAAGCCGACACGAAACACGCTGGACGGTTCAAGAATAGACCGGGGCAGGAAAAACCTCAGAAACATTAGGAAGCACGTGGCCAGAAACCCCGTGACGCTGGCCCACACTATTCTCCGCCGCATTTTGTTCACCGGCGGCTCGGGCTCGCTTTCAACCACAGAACCTGCTGGTTGGGGCGCACTTTTCGCTGCCGCCGGCAAGGGGAGCTTTGATGCTGCGGGCTCACGCGCAGGTAATCCGGCGGCGACTGTCTCGCCGGGTTGCGCGGTAGCATCGTTTTTGGCGGATAGCTCTTGATTGATCGGACTATCCACTATGCAAATCCTCCGTAGACTAAATTCGCGACCACCCCGCGTGGGTTGCTCGCGCGGGATTCCCGAAAACAGATACACCTCAAGGCTGCAATCGAGTGCAAACTATACAACTCCCCGCATTGCAGGGAACACTCTCTGCGCGACACCAAGTATTCGTCTATACATGAAGAGCGCCGTGCCAATCAAATTCTTATAATATGGGCTCGGTGTTGGTATTTATACCCCGTTTACCCATTTAACGGCAAGAAATTTCTAAGTTTGTCGTCAGGGCCTGGGGACAACGAACGCGGAGAGCTTTAGGAAGGATTTGAAATGTCGCCGGCAGATGGCCAGGCAGCTCACCGTCGACTTCAATCTCGATGCGCTGATCTTTGTTAACAGGGCGGGCGGAAATCCTTGTCGCCCGCGCATGGCTTATTTCGGACATGCTGAGATGCGCGCCCAGGTACAAGCGTGGCGCATTGGCCGCAATTCTCGCGGGCCCGAGATCTCCAATGCTAATTACGTCAAATTTCCCATCGTCCAGCTTCGCATTGGGCGCGATCTTCATACCCCCGCCAAAATATCGGGCATTGGCTATGCAAAGGTTTGCCACTGTCAGGTTACGGGCAGTATCGTCATCGAGTTGGACGACTACTCGAGTCGCGCTCGTTTGTAAGGCTGTTTCCAACATCGCAAGACCGAAAGAGATGCGGCCGGTGAGCCAC
>JALYXE010000302.1 GCA_030947265.1 Acidobacteriota bacterium | reverse complement strand
GGTATCAACGCCGCCCCAATCCGCAGACGCTTTGCGATCCCAGCTGAATACCTTACCGGATGAGAAGGCACGGCAAGCAGCGGAAGCATATGGTTTGTTTCTTCGCGGCTCTTACCCGCAAGCCGCAGACGCTTGACGGCAGATCGAGCAGCGCTCAGGCGGGGCAGATCTTCCCGCGCGCGCGATGCTGGCCGCTTCGCTCAGACTCGCGGGCCGAACCGACGACGCGCACAAAATAACCATTCAGCCATTCCTGCCAGATTTCAACGATTTCTACTCGGCCGTCTCGTTCAGTGAATTGCGATTGCTGCTCGGTCAAGCTGGCTAGGTGTCGCTCTTCGTATTGGGTGGAACGATGCTGTTATCTTTCTTCAGCCACGGCTTCGGCTGCCCACCGATATCGCGTTCAAAGACGCGATCATACATGTGCTTGGGCGTGGTCGTGCCCAGAGAAGTGTTGTAAAGGTTCACCAGGTCGAGCGCCTCTTTTACATCGTCTTCGAATTCGTGCAGCGCCTTCAGCTGCTCGGATTTCGCCGGAAAACGCTTGCCGCCAGGCGTTTCGAAAAACATCTGGTATCCGCGATTCAGCAGCGTGGCAATTTCCGAACCAGCTAAAATGCCTGCCTTTTCGATGTCTGGCTGGTTCTTGCCTTCATCTCCAACCATTGCGCCCACGCCGTGCTTCGTCACCCTTATCCGACCGTCGGGCAGCTTCTCAGTTCCGAAGCCGGCTTGCCTCAGAATGTCTATGCGTTCAGCAAACGTTGGAATTTTCGGGCGTTCCCGGCGAAAGAACATACCCTCAGTGTATATTCTTCCGCCGGTAAGCCGTAACGCCACTTTGCGAGCGCGCGTTAAGCCTCACTGCGGAAACTAAGGGCCAGGTCACAGCTCACGAAGTGCCGTGGCACTGCTCGCCAGATTAAATCTCGATGATAATGGCGAATAAGCTTTGTCTATTTTCGTGAATGTGATACTAATTCAATAACAGGAACGGAGTGCTATCTCCGCCTGAGTCTCTTCGTCTGTTCACACGAAGACCATTTACGGTCGTTATTCCAAACAAATTTAGCTGATTAGAATAGAGCAGATTGAGTCACTATGGGAGGTTTGTGCGCTCGTTCAGCAGAAGTACTCGGAGCCACATAACCTTCATTCTTGGAGAGATCATGGATTATAAGATGTCTTGGCGCATTCTTAGCACGATTGCTTTTTTTTAATACTTTTCAGGCCGCTGCTTTGGCGTCGTCATTGCAAAGCTCCGGCCAGTTCAGTCTCGGGGGCACCGTCTACGTAACCCAAACAGCTTTTCTATTCGGCTATTTCGCTGTTCCGACTTCCACCTCCGCTGACCAGCAGGCTGGCGTCCTGTTACCTTCCCAGGATATCTTTGGCGCCTTAAAGGCAGGGCAAATTGTAGGAATGAAGAACCTTCTCACCCCCGGGAACGGAGGAACTTTCGGACCTGGCCCGGTTATACCTGGTAGTTCTTTTCTCCTGCCTAATTTCGTCTCGCTTCCGGACGGAATTGACGTGGACCTTACCGGCTTGACCATCAGCTCCGACGTGCCCGTTTGCGCAGGACAAACCGGAACCAGCTTCGAGTGCCGTGCCCAAGCCAGCTCGCCAGTCGTTCTTTCGCAAAGTGCTAGCGGAGTGACGGCCATTCTAAGTCTGGTAGGAAACGAGCATTCTTCCGGATCTTCGGTATACACCCCGGTGATCGGAAAGCTTTCGGCTAATTTCACCTCTGGACCAGACGCGACAATTGCCGGGCTCTTGCGTGACTTTTCTAGTAGCGGTTTTATAGAGACATCGTTTTCCGCGAACCTGTCCACCGTCAGCCCTGTCCCGGAGCCCAGCTCGGTAGCTTTCGTCTTCATGGGACTATGCTGTGTTGGGCGATACTTGCGGAGGAAATCGGCACCCCGCCTGCCCAGGTTATCCGCAATGTGAGCTGTTGAGTGTAGAGAGATCGGCAGATGCTGTGCTCTACAATCTCAAAACACACGATTGAAGGCACGCTCCACTATCACGACTTGGATTTATTCGCGGTCACCGAACTGAATCACCGATCTTTGATTTTCGTAATTGACGATTTGTTCGGAGCTTAAGACGAGCGTCTTAGATTATTCGAGAGCCCATTCCTGTCTTGTCAGCTTCCAAGATTATGTG
>JALYXE010000287.1 GCA_030947265.1 Acidobacteriota bacterium | reverse complement strand
GCAATTACGCGCTCGTTTAGAAAACCAATGCGCGCGAGGTAATCGATGGGGCTCGCGCCCTTTGCCTTAAGACTGTCGTCCACTTCCCTTTTGGTTTCGGAAATGTGCGTCACAATCGGCGCGCCGGTTCGATCGGAGAAAGCTTTAATGGCCTTAAGATGTTCTTCGGAAACAGTGTATGGAGCGTGTGGCGCAACGGCGGGAGTAATTAACTCGTGGCCCTTCCACTTTTGAACAAAGCGCTCGACATAGGCCATAGCCTGAGCGTTTGTCTTGTTATCTGCCACGGGAAAATCGATTATAGTTTCTCCCAGGACTCCTCGGACACCCGCCTTGGCAGTTTCGTCGGCAATCGCGTCCTCAAAGTAATACATATCGCAATAGGTCGTGGTTCCTCCGCGAATCATTTCGGCCAAGCCCAGGCGCGTGCCAGCGCGCACAAATTCTTCGGAAACATTCTTGGCTTCCGCCGGGAAGATATATTTTGTTAGCCAGTCCTGCAGATCGAGGTCGTCAGCCAGGCCTCTAAACAACGTCATCGGAATGTGAGTGTGTCCATTAATTAGCCCGGGAATGATGATCCTTTCGCTGGCGTCGACTGTCTGAGCCGCGATGTAACTCCCGACAATGTCTCTACGAGAGCCGACAGCTACAATACGGCCGTCTGTTACGGCAATGCCCGCGTCCTGGATGACGCGATGATCTTTGTCCATGGTCACGAGCGTGCCATTCAGCACGAGAAGATCCACTCGCTTCATGCGCGCTCCCTTCCCTCGTGTGGTTCGTTGCGCTACTGCTGGTAACGTAGCCACAAAAACCGCGGCAATAAGCGTGGCGCTAATAAGTATTTTCTTTGACATACGGTAATCGGCAATATCTGGACGACATTAAGAGGACTCTTTTGCGGCGCCACTAAGGAAACGGGCGTCAAAGGCTCGCGGCAAAAGATCCCGTATTGAAACTATCTCACTTTCACCACGCAGATTCGCGAGCACAATGGTCGCGTTCTTGCAAAACTCCCAGATGATTTGCCGGCAAGTGCCGCAGGGAGGCGTTAACGATTTCGTGTCGGCAATAATCGCGAGTTCGGTAAATTGTCTCTCGCCTTCAGATAAGGCTTTCCAGATGGCCACGCGCTCAGCGCACACGGTCAGTCCGTAACTCGCGCTCTCGACGTTACAGCCTGTGTAGACCTTTCCGCCTTCAGTCTTCAGTGCGGCGCCGACAAGGAAATTTGAGAATGGTGCAATAGACCGCAACCGTGCGGCCTTAGCCGTTTCTATAAGCTGCTGCAAACCCTCTTCGCTCAAGATTGGCCTCCAACCGGGGTTAGAGCAGCTGCCAACCTCTCACGAATCTTCCCGCTAATCAGATCTATGCTCACAAGATTATGACCGCCTTCCGGAATGATGACGTCAGCGTGACGCTTTGAAGGTTCGACAAATTGCATATGCATTGGCCGCACAGTAGCCACGTATTGTTCAATCACCGATTCTACCGTGCGGCCTCGCTCGGCAATGTCACGGCGCAAACGACGAATGAAACGGATGTCGTCGGGAGTATCAACAAAAACTTTAACATCCATTTGTTCAAGTAGACGCGGGTCGGCAAAAATGAGTATTCCCTCCACGATAACAATCGGCTTGGGCTCAACCGGCCGGGTTTCATTTAAGCGAGTGTGTGTCCTGAAGTCGTAAATCGGCAGGTCAATTGGCTCGCCGGCCTTTAGCTTTCGTACGTGATTGACGAGCAGGTCATTATCGAGCGCATCGGGGTGATCGAAGTTAGCAACCTGGCGATAATCGAGCGGCAGATCCTTGAGGTTACGATAATAGGAATCCTGTTGAATAAAGACCACCTCGCTCGCCTCCACTGTGTCCAAAATGCGGTTGGCGACCGTGGTCTTACCCGAACCTGTCCCGCCAGAAATTCCAATGATTAGACTCAAAAGTTTATCCAGAACGCAATTCAGAAAACCGTTTAGACGCCGGACCTGTCCGGCGACGAATTGGGCGGACGAGTCCGCTCTCAAAACGGGAGTAATTCACCTAAGCCGGCATCCTAGCGATGAGCCGCCGCAGTAACTTGGTAAATGTTTCTCGAACTCGCTCGCCTGTCTCCATCACTTCTTCGTGGTTAATGGGCTGTTCACTAATACCGGCAGCCATATTTGTGATGCAGGAGATACCTAAAACCTTCAGGCCCATCTGACGAGCAACGATAGCTTCTGGAACCGTACTCATGCCGACCGCATCCGCGCCACAAGCGCGAAGCATATGAATTTCCGCCGGCGTTTCGTAGCTCGGGCCGGCAAGTCCAGCGTAGATACCGCGACGCAGTGTCACTGCGAGATGCCGAGCTTCTTCGATTACCAGTTCCTGCAGTTCGCGAGAATAAACTTCCGACATGTCGGGAAAGCGCGGCCCGAACCGTTCGTCGTTAGGACCGCGCAATGGATTGACTCCCATCAGGTTCAAATGATCACTTATGACCATCAGCGCGCCCTGACTCAATTGCACATCAATCCCGCCCGCAGCGTTCGTAAGTATTAGCGTGTTAACGCCAAGCAGCTTGAAAGTTCTGATTGGAAAAGTGACTTCCTCCAGCGAATAGCCTTCGTAGAAGTGCACTCGGCCCTGCATTGCGATAACAGGAACCTTCTCTACCTTGCCAACGACTAAACTACCTACATGGCCTTGCGCCGTTGAAGATACGAAGCCGGGAATTTGCTGGTAGGGCATGGTAACAGAGTCTTCAAACTCTTCGGCAAAACCCCCGAGTCCACTGCCCAGCACGATCGCGATCCGCGCCTCCTCAGTCATGCGAGCACGAATAGTGCGCGCCGCATTCTCAGCGCGGGAATAAAGATTCGATGCTGCAGGTCCTTCAGCCATGGTTGTGATTAGTCTGCCCCTACTGCTCCTGGCTCCTGCTCCTGCCTCCTGCCTCCTGCCTTAATGGAGGTGCTACTCATTTTTCCTTCTGATAAGGAATCCCGAGTGCCTGGGGCGACCGGGATGATCCGATAAATCCCGCGAGAACAACAATCGTCAGGATGTAAGGGACCATTTGAATAAACTGTACCGGAATGTCTTCACCAGATGGTAGCTTTACCACGCCCTGCATTTGAATCGAGATGGCTTCGGTAAACCCAAATAACAGACAGGCAAGCAGCGTCTGAAC
>JALYXE010000259.1 GCA_030947265.1 Acidobacteriota bacterium | reverse complement strand
GCCGCGAGCTTCTGCTTCCGCCCTTGTACGCGCTTCGTTGTTGAGCTTAGTCACAGCGAATCGAAGCTTGAGGAGCAAACTTAGTTTTGCGGCGTGCTGCTGTTCAAGATCCAAAACGGCGACGCTGACTTCATCCATTCGTCTGACACTTAACAACCCGAGCATGAAAATCAGAATCAGCAGCAACAGGAACCCAACAATCAAAGGCATTATTGCCGGCGCAATCCGGCCTGGCCCGCCAATTAGTCCTCCCAATGACAGCCTGGAGGCTTGAGTTTCGGTGTCAGGCGCCTTCGCTCTGCGGTAAACGACCCTGGGTTCATCGTTTTCCGGAATCGGTGTGGCCGACTGGCCAGTCGCCTCAGGGTCGACGCCCACACCCTCACCATTTTCAGATTGGTCGGCCCTGGCGTCCTGGTCTTTTTTGCTCATGTGTTGGAGCCCGCCGCATCTTTGTAACGCAAACTGTTAGTTTGCGTCTTGATCTTTCCCGGGTCAAAGGCTGGATCCCCGCGCATCTCTGTAAGGCAAACTGTTAGTTGCGAGGCGAACGACACAACCACCGTCTCGTGTACGAAGACCGCCCTAGTGCATGGCAACTTCATAGTTTTTGCAGGGCCAGCAACCGCAAACTAACAGTTTGCTTCACATGTCAAGACAAACGAGTTTGCGTACATGTTCCTACGGTTTCGCATCCATCCAGTTGTCCGCGATGCCAACATCGACTATCAACGGCACATCCAGGCTGACTGCGGATTCCATTTCTCTCTTTAGAATTTCGGCAACATGATCGGCGGTATCCGCCGAGGCTTCCACCAGCAATTCGTCGTGAACCTGCATCAGGAGTTGCGCCTGAATGCCTTCGCGTTTGAATTCCTCATCGACTCTAAGCATGGCAATTTTCACAATGTCGCTGGCTGTCCCTTGAATCGGCATATTGATCGCTTCGCGTTCAGCAGCTTTGCGAATATTCGCGTTGCGGTCGCTAATGCCTGGAAGCGGACGAATGCGTCCATAGATTGAACGTACATAACCATGTTCGCGCGCCCTCAGCGGCACCTCCTCCATGTAGCGTCGTACGCCCTTGTATGTGTTGTAGTAATCTGCAATGACTTTTTTCGCTTCCTGCCGCGTTATGCCCACTCGCTGTGACAAGCCCCACGGCTCGATCGCGTAAGCGATTGCGAAGTTAACTATCTTGGCAAAGCGGCGAGCTTCTTTCAGTTCTTCCTCCGTTTTAGCTCCAAATACCAGTCTCGCCGTGCGGGCGTGAATGTCTTCACCATTCTGAAATGCTTCGAGCATCACGGCATCCTGCGTAATGTGCGCAAGCAGTCGCAACTCCAGCTGGGAGTAGTCAGCGGAAATGATCTTGTTTCCCTTTTCCGCTACAAATGAACGCCTGATACGACGGCCCAGCTCGGTGCGGATAGGGATGTTCTGCAAATTAGGTTCACTGGAAGAGAGACGTCCCGTTGCGGCCACCGTTTGATTAAGGAGACAGTGAATTCTTCCATCTGCCGCGATCTGATGGGGCAACGCGTCGGTATAAACGCTTTTGAGTTTATCGAGCTCCCGGTAGTCGATGATAAGACGCGGCAACTCATGAACCTGGGCTAGTTCTTCAAGTACAGCTTTGCTGGTTGAGATGCGACCGGTTGATGTCTTTCTTCCGGAAACTATGTCCAGCTCCGACAGGACTTCGCCTACCTGTTTTGGAGAGCCGATGTTGAATTCCCTTCCCGCCAGCTCATAAATCTTCACCGTCAACTTTTTTAATTCCAGGCCCAGATAATTCGAGAGGTCCGCGAGTGTGGTTCGGTCTACTTTTAACCCCGCGCGCTCCATCCGAAATAAAAGGGGCGCCAGGGGCAACTCCATCTCGGAATAGATCGTCTCGAGCTTTTTCTCGAGGATACGCTGATGCAGAACCTTCGCGGTGCGCGCCGTCAGATCGGCGGCGGCCGCCGTCTGCCAGTGGGAATCTGACCAGCCGTTCGTTGGTTTTTCAATACGCTCGACGCCGACGGCTTCGCGTGCAAGGTCGCTGAGTTCATATTTGCTGCGATTGGG
>JALYXE010000231.1 GCA_030947265.1 Acidobacteriota bacterium | reverse complement strand
CACCTGTATTTCCCGTGCTCTCCACGACCGTCGGCAGCGCGGTGGACGCACGATTACCTTCTACGCGCCGGGGGCTGTCTACCCCTACAAACTCCATGAATTTGAGATCCTGCTTTTTCCCTTGATCGTAGAGCTCAAAATCTTCCAGCTTCAGGTTGCTCAGGATCTGATCGTTTTTGTCGGTAACCACCACGTCGGTCTGAACCAGTTGAGTCGTGACCCGGACGATGTCGCCTGGCCCCGGCTCCTGCACCGGCTTTTGAGGTGTCTGACTCAGGCCCATTTGGGCGCACAAGGCGATGGTTATCAAAAATGTAAGAGTCCGTTTCATATGCAGAGTCTCCTTCGCAGGTAATCCTAAGGTGACGGGCAGAGGATGGGGATTATAATGCCAAACTACCAGGTTTGCGTAGGCTGTAGTGAGAATGATTCAGTTATCCTGGTCGCGGACGAATAGGAGCCTTCAATTCAATCCGAGGTCAAGCCCGCGACATTCAGGCCTGGCAACGTCCCGCTAGGGGGCATAACCGTCAAGGAGCTACGCGGCTGGGTCAAGATATGGAAGGATCCTAGTGGCGTCGTGTTCTTGCTGCCTGACTTCATAATCTGAATACCCCAACGATCGGGCGGTCCGACTAACTGACCTGATGGTAAGACTTAATTTTCTTTCGCAGCAGATGATCCCGGTAGCTGTCGTTCAGATTCTGATTCGGAGTTGGTCGCTGGATTACTTACTTCAAAACCGCTGACTGCGGACTCAACGTTAAAAGGTGCCAGCGTTGGAAGGTACTGATTGGTTCGTTTGGAATAAGTCGCACGTAGGCGGTTTCCAGGTAGAGCTTTTCCGGGTTGGTCCATTCCAAACGAACAATCGGATTGAATGATGCAGGGATAGTCGACGGCGCAGCGCTGTTCACGGCCGACTTGCTCTCATTGCTATCATTTTTCTTTTTGCCGGACGTCTTCTCTTCGTAAATCCTGGAAGCCGCAATGAGAGCATCGCGTAAACGGATGCGCGCTTGTGTTGGTTTGTTTGTGGCCGCGTCATAAATCATAACGTCGGCATCGAAAGCCGTAGTCACTTTGGAGGAGTCAGGCGACCAGACGGGCAACGCCTCAGTCAACTCGTCATCCAGCAGACGTTCTTTACCCTCCAACGTAATTAAACGCAACCGTCCCGCCGGCAATTTAAATTGCTTCTCTCGCGCATCCCATTCGCTTTCCCTACATGCTAGCGCCACCACGGCGTGATTATCAGGCGCCCATGAAGAGTAGAAGTAGATTAGACCCTCGCGCGAGGTCAATGGTTTGAGATCATACCCATCGCGATTGCAGATATAGATCTGTTCGGTATTGAAAAGTGCCACTGTGGGAAAAGCCGGCGCGATCGAAGGCAAAGGAGAAGCTTCCGCTGTCTCCGGAAGGGTGGCACCCGGAGGTGTGGGCGTCGGAGTCGGCTTTACTCCTTTATGCGCGATGAAGGAAATGGAGTTTCCATCCGGCGACCAAGCCACTGTTTCCGGAAATACACAGGAGAGATTGGGAGGCGTCAAGTTACGCAAAAATTTGCCATCGGATGAATAGAGATCGATGCGAAATGCCTGGCTCGGTTCATCCTGGGTGCCATAAAGCACTAGGGCTCTCTGGCCATCCGGTGAGCCAACGGTCCTCAGCAGCGCGTCATCTTTCCTTCGCGTATTGAAATCGATCTGAATGGACTCAATCTTCTCGTCGACATCTTCGCTTTTGATTTCGGAAGGCACAGCGATATCGGGCTCCAGCCGATAAGCCAGCCGCTGCGCGGGAACATCTCGCATGACCAGCGGCCGTACATCCTGGCTACTAGTGATCGACTTGCAGGACGCGACTCCCGCAATCAGAGTAGCCAGGATTGTTGTTATTAGTGCCGACGTTTTCTTATCTTTACTACTGTTGAAGAAATAAAGAGAAATGGTTTTGTTCTTACGCTGCGTTCTGCAGGCAGCAGATCTTCTCATCGCGGGAGATTTAACCAATTCGATTGGGCCTCATAGTTGATTGTTGCCGGATGATAGAAACACGCCAATGTTAATGTCAATGAAGTGGGCGTTGGCGATCCAAAGCGTTTAGGGTTTGTCTTTTAGCGGCCGTAAACAAGCTCGCGAGAAAGCGTTGGGTTTAAGGCAAGTAGCGCTCGCATTGTGTTTCGGGGCGAGAGATGATCGTCATCGCCTTCATCCAACTGAACGCAGTTGTGTTCGAGCGAACGCGATATTCTTCTTGGCAAAGATTCATAGCTGGGCGCCGTAGCAACATACGAGCGGGCTGCTAACGTCCCCACCAGGTCGCATGTTAACTCCTCAGCTCTTTGGCCGTAAACCTTCATCCCCGTAAGCCGCGATGCGCGACTTCCCACTGCCCGGAATAACAAGCGAAGGTGATCATCGCTGCCATCTGCAATGTGGATCAGTTCGTGGGCCAGGACGCTGATTATTCCTTCATCGGAGCGTAAGCCGGCGAGGAATATGGTACCGAATACGATGGTGTGAGGATTCTTCAGGAATACCGATGCATTATCACGAGAACCCATATCTGCCCGAATATTTCTGACCGTTTCTACGTGAGCGATAGCGTGTTCTAGTCTGGCTTCGTAAGGCTTCGAGTGGAGGAAGGAGAAATCGCTACTGAGCTGACGTAACGAAACCACAACAAGGTTCTTGGCAATTGGAAGCAGGCGCTGGGCGCGTTCAGCTCCAGCCAGGGCCTCCGGACTTCGCACCGGAAGGGAGGGTCGGCCCTGCATCTCGTCAATGGGAATGCTGCCGCTGGGATCGTTTATTCGTTCTTTGCAAATCACGGCGCTTGCGAACTCCACCATCTCGCGGGCTTCCGGAGACAGCATCGCGCGCGTATGGCTCGTATGCGATCCACCCCCAGCCTGCTTCTTTTGAGCAAGACTGCTCGTGCTGCTGCTCGGCAGGGTGATGCAAATAATGAAAGTGAGCCACAAATTCACCATTAAGCGGTATATAGTTCGTCGGGGTTCTGTAATCATGTTTCGCAGTATCATTTGCTCTTCTTACCGCCCCATTCTTTCCACCTCAGTTCTCTCTAGGGTCTTCATAGTTCTCAGTTTTCATCGATTTCGCCACACGGGTTTCCGTTTTTCGATGAAAGCGTTGATCCCTTCGGTTGCATCGTGAGTTTTCATAAGTTCGTGTAGATACATGTCCTCTACTTCTTTAAGCGCCGAATCGAGCGACCGGCCCCGGCCGAGGTCAATCGCTCTTTTAGTGTGTTCAAGCGCCGACGCCGAGAGCTCGCGGAGTTTAGCAAGCACTTCAGAAGCTTTTTGCTCAAGCTGAGCAGCGGGGACCAGATAATTAATTAGTCCGAGACGTGCCGCTTCTGCCGCCTCGACGAGCTCGCCCGTTAACATCAACTCGCGCGCGCGTTTGTCACCAATAACCTGCGGGAGCAGCACCGCCGCAACGGGCGGAAACAATCCCAGCTTTATCTCGGGTTGGCCAAAGCGCGCTCGCTCGCTGGCAATGGCAATATCACACGCGGCCACTAATTCGCATCCGCCGCCCAGTGCGGGCCCGTCAACAACGGCGATGCTCGGTCGGGCAAGTTGCTCGATATTGCGAAAGATGGCGTGGAACGAGTCGAGCATCTGGAAGATTGTTTCTTCGGCATGTTCTTCCACGGCTACGCCTGCACTAAAAGCTCGGCAGTCAGTCGCTGCATCAAAGACAATGGCAACTAATTCACGCAGTTGAGAACACTCGTTAAGCGCCCCGTTTATCTCTCGCATCATTGCGATATTAAAGATGTTGACGGGCGGTCGCGCAAAAGTGATACGGGCAACGC
>JALYXE010000224.1 GCA_030947265.1 Acidobacteriota bacterium | reverse complement strand
GCTTCAATGTGAGCAGTAAAAAGCAGGCCGCAGCTTCAGCTTTTCAATACGAGGTCATACCCAGGCTAACCGAATTCACAGTGCCTTCTGAATGGAATGACTTCAGCATACAAGAGATCTACACAGCGCTGGTCAATGATGAGCGGCGGACAGACCTTATCGTCGCCGATGTGGTGGGCGCAATCGAAGACGGGCGATTTCCGCTCCTGCTTACGGAGCGTACGGATCACCTGCAGCTCTTGCTTGAGAGGTTGGTGCGACGTGTGCCGAATGTTTTTGTGATGAAGGGTGGAATGGGCAAGAAACAACGTGACGCGCTTGCTTCGGAGATCAGTGGAGTTCCGACAGACCAGCAACGAGTCATCATCGCGACCGGGCGTTACATTGGAGAAGGCTTCGACGACGCCCGGCTGGACACACTGTTCCTCGCTATGCCCATCTCGTGGCGTGGAACTTTGCAGCAGTACGTGGGGCGACTCCATCGGCTACATGAGAACAAACATGTAGTTCGAGTTTATGACTACGTCGATGCTTCGGTACCAGTGCTAAATCGCATGTACGAAAAGCGCTTGAAAGCGTACAAGGCCGTCGGTTACACCGTGACTCGGCCGTCTGGCGAGCAAGAGGCTCAGGCTGACCTGAGATTCGCTGCCATCGAACGAATCGCGGTTCAGGCGGCTATTGCTTTTGAGGAAGCGCGAGGCTGTAAGGTCGAAAGTGTAGAGAGCGACACTCGTGGCTTTGATCTGATCTCGCGGCGGATGGTCTCCGATATTTCACGAGAAAGAATCGAGACTCGGTTCATCGAGGTAAAGGGGCGTGCTGCGGTTGGGGAGATAGCGCTTACCGCTAACGAATACAAAACGGCGCAACGCTTGGGCGATGACTACTGGCTATACGTCGCGTTCAACTGCGCGTCTCAACCCCAGGTAACGCTCATTCAGAACCCTGCTCGATTTGATTGGGAACCGTTGTCAAAAATTGATTGCTACCGCATCGCGGCGGAAACCATTCTGAAGGGTCACTAAAACCAACCCCAGCAATCTTGTCACGCTATAGTCACGTGACTTGATGAAAATCGATGCCAAAGAATGTCAATCGGTGCAAACTCAAACTGCTCTGTAACGGCGGCAAGTTGTAATAAGTGATAAAGTTATGTGACTCGATGTCACAAAATGCAAAATGCGAAGGGCGCTTTCATAACCCCAAGGTCGGGAGTTCGAGTCTCCCCCCCGCTACCAATGCTGGCGTGGTCGTCGCTTTTTACCGGGACATCAATCGAAGACCCAGCGATCTCGGTATTAATTGGCGTCTTGATTCTGTAGAGTTCGAGGGGAATTTTGAAAGACTCTGTCAACGTTGTTAGAAGGTGTTCCCGAAGGAATGAACATGCAAACGGTCGAACGAACAATTTTGTGCCGTGGCGGGTGTCCTAGCGGTACACGACCTTCATGTGTGGGCCGTGGGTTCTGGCATGGTTTGTTGTAGTCGTCACATCAGTGCAAAGAACAGAGTGTGCGCAGCGGCGAAAATGTGCTTCGCACCGTCGCTGAGGAGTTGGAGCATGAGTTCGAAATTAGTCACAGCCAATCCAAGTTGAGGTTGAGGGCTGCGAGCCGAATGACATGTATTGCATAATGAAGGTAGCCGGTAGGGCCGAAAAGAACCACGATCATACTTAGCATCATGACGATCATGACGACTAAGCGTACTGCGGATTACGCTGACCATTATGGTGATGGTCTTTATGAACAGTTTGCGGACGCGCAAGCTTCTTCGGGGTGTATCAGTGACGTTATGGAAATCGACTTCGGCCGGCAGGATTTCTCGCGTGACGTGATTTGAAGACTGTCGTTTGTGTACGGGGTGTGTCGATAGCGTCACGAGTGGTAGACCAAGCGAGAGTGCCGAGCCCTGGACCAAAATTTATTGAGAATATAGCCCCATGAAATGTTATCTTTCGCAGTGGCAACTGGGGGCCGGACAAACGAATCTAAATTACCGAGTGCTCTTAGTTACCACTCAGGCAAGGAGATCATGATGCCAATATCGTTTAAGCAAAAGTCTTTACGTAACTCTCTCGGCACGTTGATTACCATCCTGGCGCTGGCAAGTCTCTCTACCG
>JALYXE010000198.1 GCA_030947265.1 Acidobacteriota bacterium | reverse complement strand
CTCATTTGCCATCTAAGACCATTCCGCCGTCTGCCTCCTGCCCTGCCCCTGCTTCCTGCGTCTGCTCCTGGCTCCTGCTCCTGCCGTCTGCTCCTGCTGTCTGCTCCTGCATACTGCTCCTGCCGTCTGGTTCTTTCAGACCATTAAGTGACCAGCCTCTGCGGACGACAAGCGCCACGCCGAGTGCGGTCCAAAAAATGTCGCGAGCCTTGCGAACGATAGCCAGCGTAGCCCCAATGGCCTGGGTAAAGCCGAGCGCTTTAGCAAGCATGCCGGTTCCGGCTTCGTCAATACCAAGGCGAAAGGGTATGAACTTAAAGGCAACGATTATGACTCGGTTTACGGATTCCAGAATGAAAGCGGTAAGAAGAGTCGGCGCGAGGATATCGCTAATGAACCAAAGAGACGTATAGATCTCCACCACGCCGGCAAGATGGAAACACATCTCTAAGGCAAGGATTACTGCCAGACGGTTACGATTCCTATCGTAGAAACCATAAATGCGACCTTCCAGCGTTTGCGCGCGAGGGATTGTTTTTTTCATCCAGTCGCGTGCTACCCCGCGGCCATGCAGGAACGACAATGAGCCACTCAGAAACTTCAACTGCTTCCGAATGACCAGGTAACCCAGGAGCACAATCACGATTGTCGCTGCCAGTGTTCCGAAACTCGCGTAGCGGAGCGCTGAAGTCAAGGGAAACGTTAGGAGAAGGGCCGCTGTGCCGGAAAAAACAAACAATGCGACTGACAAACTATAGAAAATGTTTTCCAGCGCAATCGCTGAAAGACTGGCCATCAGTGGCACGCGGTCTGTAACAAACGCCGCCTTTGAAGGTTCCGCCACCGCCATGCTGGCCAGCGGAACGATATTCCCCAGCCCGTCACCCATTAGTCTGGCGGCAAACGCGTCGCGAAAGCGAAGGTGGTATGGTGCTTCAAAACACTTCATCCACGCGACCGAGCGAACGATTTGGCGCACGGCCGAGATCGCGAGGATAAGCAGGAACCCCCAGCCCAATCGCCTGATGCCGATCAGGATCTGCGAGACGCCGGCTTTTCTTACAAAATAAGCGAAGAGGAGAAGTCCGAGAAGCGTAAAGAGAATTCCGAAGCGTGTTAATTTCCTGTTTCTAGCGCGGCTTGTGCCGGTCTGCGCCTCGTCGAACTGATTTTGCCGCGGAGTCTTTGATCGGGTATTTTCCTGCAAACTCAACTAAGCCTCTGCTTTGCGCATTTAAAGGATCAAAAGTAACGTATCACACGGTCAAGCGATTCCAGCAATACTCCCAACTGTCCGAACATCTGCGCGCAGATAAAACCTGATTGCGCCCCGGCAAGCAGTTCTGGCTTTTGCCTTTTTACTTTTGCCTTGATTATGATGCTAGGTGTTCAATTAAACATATTTCAGCTACGAGTCAGGCCGGGGAAAACCACAGCCCGGCTGGGGTACTAGTGAAGATGAGTCAATCTCAAACAGCCATAGAAGATCTCGCTGGTCGTCCTTTGACCACCCTCTCTGAAGACGAACAAATGTTTCGCGCAAGCGTGCGTGAGTTTGCCGAAGGCGAGTTGCGACCGCGAGTAGAGGAGATGGACGCGAAATGCAAACTCGATCCTTCTCTTATCAAGCAATGTTTCGATCTTGGTTTGATGGGAATTGAAACTCCGGAAGAGTTTGGAGGTGCCGGTTCATCTTTCTTTACCGCGATTCTGGCGGTTGAAGAACTGTCACGCGTTGATGCTTCGGTGGGCGTGTTTGTTGATGTGCAAAATACGCTGGTCAACAACGCGCTGATTCGTTGGGGCAATGAGGAGCAAAAGAATAAGTACTTGAGGCAATTGGCCACCGAGTGGGTCGGTGCTTATGCACTAAGCGAGGCAGGATCGGGATCGGATGCATTCGCGATGCAGACTCGTGCCGTGGACAAGGGTGATCATTATTTGCTCAACGGCCAAAAGCTCTGGATTACCAACGGCAACGAAGCGGAAATATTCGTGTTGTTTGCTAATGCTAATCCGGAAGCGGGCTATCGGGGCATAACTGCGTTTGTCGTGGAAAAAAATTACGATGGGTTTTCAGTCGGCAAAAAAGAGGACAAGCTTGGCATTCGCGCTTCTTCAACAACGGAATTGATCTTGGTGGACTGCAAGGTGCCCAAAGAAAACGTGCTGGGCAAAGCGGGCAAGGGCTACAAGGTTTCCATAGAGACGCTAAATGAAGGACGCATCGGTATCGGCGCACAGATGATCGGCATCGCGCACGGTGCGCTGGAGGCCGCTCTCGCTTACACCGGCGAGAGACAGCAGTTTGGCAAATCGATAAACCAATTTCAGGGCGTGCAATTTCAACTTGCTGAGATGGCTACGGAGTTGGAAGCAGCGCGTCTGATGGTCTACAACGCAGCGCGCTTGAAAGATGCGGGAATGAACTTCGTGAAAGAGGCTGCGATGGCTAAGCTCTATTCATCCCGCGCAGCCGAGCGAATTAGTTCACTGGCTATTGAACTCTACGGCGGCTATGGTTACGTCAAAGATTATCCGGTGGAAAAATACTGGCGCGACTCGAAGATTGGCGCGATCTACGAAGGAACGTCAAATATGCAGTTGCAGACGATTGCGAAACTCCTGATCGGGAAGTGATTAGTGAGCAGTAAGCGGTAAGCAGTTGTCTTTCTGCTACCGGCTCACTGCTTACTGCTTACTGCTTACTTTGTGTGTTATGGCCGCATCCCGTATCGACATTTTCAAGCAAATGCTGGTCAGCGATCCCGTAAACAGCAGCATTCTGTTTGGCCTGGCCAAAGAGTATGAAAAGGCTGGTCAAACCCAGGAGATAATTGAAACTCTCGAGCGTTATCTGGCGATTTCCGATGATGAGGGTAATGCCTTCGGAATGCTGGCGCGAGCGTATGAGAAAGCTAGCCAGGGCGACAAGGCCAGAGAGACTTATCAACGCGGCATCCAGGCGGCCATCGCACACGGACATCCCTCAATGGCAGAAGAGTATCGTATGATTGTGGAAGACTTCTGAGGGCTGGTACGTGCGAGACGTTTAAACTTCGCGATTGAGTATTGGTCTATAGCCATTTATTGGCGCCAGGAAAACCTTTCGCTTCGAACGGAGCTTTAATTGATAGGAGCAGGAGGCAGGGGCAGACGGCAGGTGCAGACCGCCGCTTTCCTTTATTAGCTTGGGTCTATAGATTTGTCGCCGCCAGACGGCCGCGCTGAGCAATGAAAATGGGCGATACAAAAGTTCTAAAGCTTGTACCAAAGACCCAAGTGGCTAACGGCGTGGCTGCTCCCGAAGAGAAAAAAGCACAAACTGGATCTGCTTCGCGAATGGCGCCTCAGCCTGCGCCGGAACGGGTTCCCAAACCAACATCTAAGCCCATCCCTCAACCGCCACCTCAGCCAGTCCTTCTCCCTGAAAAACGGCAGAGCGAAAAACGCGAGAACCTTAGTATCTCACGGAAACTCTCGCGCGAAGAGATGCTCGGGATTTATCGCACGATGTATCTCTCCCGGAGGCTCGACGACAAGGAAATCCAGCTCAAGAACCAGAACAAAATATTCTTTCAGATCAGTGGCGCTGGACATGAAGCAGTGCTGGTTGCCGCGGGCATGGTTTTGAAACCAGGCTATGATTGGTTTTATCCCTACTATCGCGATCGCGCCCTCTGTCTCCAACTTGGCATGACGCCCCTCGAACAATTACTGGCAGCAGTTGGCGCTGAGAAGGATCCAAATTCCCATGGCCGTCAGATGCCCTCACACTGGGGACACAAGAAACTCAATATCGTTTCTCAATCTTCGCCCACTGGGACCCAGTTGTTGCAGGCTGTCGGCTGCGCCGAAGCGGGCTATCGTTTTAAGTTGATCAATGAGTTGAGAAAACGCGCTTCTAACTTTCAGAAAGATGAGGTGGTTTATGTTTCGCTGGGTGATGGGACCACCAGTGAAGGCGAGTTTTGGGAAGCGCTTAACACCGCCTGCAATTTGAAGCTGCCGGTGCTTTTCCTGCTGGAAGATAACGGTTACGCGATCAGCGTTCCTGTTGAGGTGCAAACTGCCGGCGGCGACGTTTCCCGCCTTGTCGAAAACTTCCCAAACCTGTACGTCCAGCGATGCGACGGCACGGACGTGCTCGAATCGCTAAGCGTATTGAGCGAAGCCGTAGCATATTGCCGCGAAGGTAAAGGGCCGGCCCTGGTTCATGCGAAAGTTATCAGGCCCTACTCGCATTCGCTTTCCGATGACGAACGTCTTTATCGACCTGATGAAGAGCGCGTGGCTGACGCTGAACGCGATCCCGTTAAGCGCTTTGGCGCTGTCTTAATCGATGAAGGTTTGGTAGATCAGCAAGGACTGCAACAGTTAAAGGAAGAGATTGACGCGCTGATCAATAAGGCCGCCGATGAGGCCCTCGGCAATCCTCAGCCTGCTCCGGAAACCGTCAAGCTTCACGTCTACTCACCTGACGTCGATCCCACGTCGAAAGAATTTGATACTGAAGAGGGTGCGCAACTATCCGGAAACGCGGGCACCATGGTTGATTTGATCAACCGTTGCCTGCATACGGAGATGGCCCGCGACACGCGCGTCATAGTATTTGGCGAAGACGTCGCCGATTGTTCGCGAGAGGAATTCCTTGACACGGTAAAAGGCAAGGGCGGAGTGTTTAAGGTCACAGCGAATCTGCAGCGAAAGTTTGGCAGCGCGCGTGTTTTTAATTCTCCGCTTGCAGAAGCCAACATCGTCGGTCGCGCGATTGGCATGGCCACGCGCGGATTGAAGCCCGTTATCGAGATTCAGTTTTTCGATTACATCTGGCCCGCGATGCACCAAATTCGCAACGAGCTGGCAGTACTGCGATGGCGCTCTGGTGGCGACTGGAAAGCTCCCGTCGTCATGCGCGTGCCGGTCGGCGGCTACTTGAAAGGCGGAGCGGTCTATCATTCACAATCTGGCGTTTCAACCTTTACGCAAATTCCCGGGCTTCGTGTCGTCTACCCATCTAACGCACTTGATGCCAATGGCTTGCTGCGAACGGCTATCCGCGCAGACGACCCGGTAATGTTTCTCGAGCACAAACATTTGTATCGGCAGGCTTACAACAAATCTCAGTATCCGCCTGACGATTTCATGATTCCCTTCGGCAAAGCCAGAACTGTTCGCGAAGGAAAGAACCTTTCGATCATTACTTATGGAGCGCTGGTCCAACGTTCACTGGTCGCCGCCAAACAAGCGGAGCAGCAGGGTGTCAGCGCGGAAATCATCGATCTGCGTAGCCTACAACCTTACGACTGGAACGCGATAGTCGCGACGGTAAAGAAAACCAACAAAGTTAT
>JALYXE010000182.1 GCA_030947265.1 Acidobacteriota bacterium | reverse complement strand
GTTTACCGCCTGATCAATCACCTTCAGGTTACGATCGAAGGTTTCGCGCATCTGCGGATTCCAGCGGGCCTTGTTGAATTCTACGCGCTGGTTCCAATAAGAAATTAACTGCTGTTGCTGCGATATGCGATTACGCACATCTGCGGCTGCAACGCTCAGGCCGGCATCTCTAGCCGGCGTCTTAGGCTTCGCCGTCTCTCCGCTCTGCCAACGTCGCAAACCCACAGCCGTTGAAAGTGAAACCACCAGTACTATCGCCGCGGCTGAAGCTGCTAATTGCGGAAAAGAAAGTTCCCAACTGCGGCCTACCCAGTCTGACCAGGAGTTTCGACGCGCGGGCACCGACGTTAACGTAGCTGGACTCGCATCAGCTTCAATCACATTGCGGATGCGCTGCCATAGCGCCTTTTCGTTCGGCGGTGACATATAGACGCCACGCTGGCTGCGACAGAAATCCACAATCGAGTGGAGATCACTGCGCACGTCCGCACAACCAAGGCATTCTTCCAGATGTGAATTGAGCGTTGATTGATCTTCGTGACTTAGCGCGCCATCCAGAAAATCGCTAATCAGATCCTGACACTTCTCGCAGTTCATTGTCTTATGACCTCTTACCCGCCACCTAATCGCTAGTCGCGTCGACGACGATCTAATCTGGCAACTTGGTTTTCAAGCAATCAAGGGGAGACTGCGTTAAAAATCCATCAAATCATGCTGCTTCGTTATGCTTCCGGCATTTGGGTTTCACGAGAGTGAAACCTGGAAGCTATGTTGGAAGCTAGTCTTTCACCTTCTGTTGCCTCAGAAGTCCGCGCAATTTCATTCGGGCTTTGTGCAATTGCGACTTGGAGGTTCCAACTGAGCAGCCCAGCATCCTGGCTATCTCTTCGTGTTCGTGTCCCTCAATATCGTGAAGGGTAAAGACTGTGCGGTAGCCGGGAGGTAATTGAGCGATGGCTTTATCGAGCGCTATGCGATCCACCACCGGCATCGCATTCGGATTTTCGGTACCTTTGACTATCTGTACCGGCGTTTCGCCATCGTCAGTCGTCTGCTCCATCTTGACGCCACGTTTGCGAAAGTGCATCAAGACCTGGTTGACGGTTAACCGATGCAGCCACGTAGTGAAGGCTGACTCGCCACGAAAGCTTCCTATTTTTCTAAAGAGCTGGATGAAGACCTCCTGTGCAAGGTCTTCGGCCTCCGAGACGTTACTGGTCATTCTCAAACAAAGGGAATAAACCCGGCGATTATGCCGCTGATAAAGTTGCTCGAAGGCTCCCATGTCGCCTTGAGCCGCTTTCTGAGCCAGCGCGTAGTCAGTTTCCTGCGGCGTCTCGATTTCGGCTGCGGTCACGTGTTCGTATTGGGCTAGCGACGAAGCTTCCCTCTTTAACGCTTGTTCGCCCCGATTATCACGAGTCCGCCTGTTTCAAGGGACCGGGCAGCCTTAACCTCGGCATTGCCCCCTTGGGGTTTTTAGCGAGGTGTCGGTCGCCCTCAACGCGGGTGTGATGCGGCGCTTTGAGCGCGTCGTTGCCTTCCTGACCCAAAAGATATTGAATTTCCCCAAGCCGCATCAATACTTTCGTGGAAATTGCTCAGGTCCAGTAGGTACGATCGAGTGAACGATAGCCCACCGCTTCGGCTACGTGAGCGGAGCGGATTTCGTCGGAACCCTCCAGATCTGCAATTGTGCGGCTAACTTTCAGGATACGGTCATACGCCCGCGCTGACAAGCCCAGACGTGTCATCGCCCGTTCGAGCATTTGCTCGCTTTCTGAATCGATGCGGCAGTAACGACGAATCATGCGCGGCGTCATTGCGGCGTTGGAAAAGATTTTTTCCTCAGCCAGGCGCGTACACTGCTTCTCTCTCGCCGCAATCACTCGCTCGCGAATTGTCGCCGAGTCATCAGTCTCAGGGGGCGTATCACCAGTCAAATCTCGAAACTTAACCGCTGGGACGTCAATATGAATATCGATGCGGTCTAACAATGGTCCTGATATGCGGCCGACATAGCGTTGGATCTGTAAAGGCGAACAGCGGCATTCGCGCGTAGGATCATTCCAAAATCCACACGGACAGGGATTCATTGCCGCCGCCAGCATAAATGAGGCGGGAAACGTCAGCGACATGGCCGCCCGGCTAATCGTAACCTTTTGATCTTCGAGAGGCTGGCGCAACACTTCCAAAACGCTGCGATCAAATTCTGGTAGCTCATCAAGAAACAACACTCCCTGGTGCGCTAATGAGACTTCACCAGGACGTGGAAGGGCGCCACCCCCTATTAGTCCCGCGTCGCTAATCGTGTGATGAGGTGAGCGAAAAGGCCGCTCGGTGACAAGCCCCGCTCGACCAGTCAGACCCGCAACTGAATGGATTTTTGTTAACTCTAATGCCGCTTCAAATTCCAGGGGTGGCAGGATTGTAGCCAGCCGCTTCGCCAACATGGTTTTGCCGGACCCTGGGGGGCCAATAAGCAAAATGTTATGGGAGCCCGCGCTCGCAACCTCCAGCGCACGCTTTACGGATAGTTGGCCGCGAACTTCGCGAAAATCCACATTGTAGTGGTCCGACCGGACGAGAATCTCAGCCGGGTCAATCTTTAACGGCAATGGCGGATCGGAAGAGCGCAACGCTGCTACCAGTTCAACCGCGCTTCGCAGATCAGCGACTGGATAAACATTCACGCCGGAGACGACGGCGGCCTCCTTTGCATTCTCGTCAGGAAGAATGACGTGTTTGATTAGTGCGTCGCGCGCAAGAATCGCAATTGGCAGCGCGCCCTTGATAGGGCGCACACGCCCGTCCAGCGACAGCTCACCCACACAGAGAAGATGAATCAAACTGTTTTCTTCGGCTAGATCGCCGTTTGCACCCAGGATTCCAAGTGCGATGGGGAGATCGAAACTGGCTCCTTCTTTTCGCACATCTGCGGGCGCCAGGTTGATAGTGATTCTTTGAAAGGGGAAGAAAAACCCACAATTACTGATCGCGGCGCGAATGCGTTCGCGCGACTCGCGTACAGCGGCATCAGGCAAACCTACAATGGTTACGGATAATGGCGAATCTGCCTCCCCGCGTACGGGTGTCAGATCGACTTCAATATCTACCAGGTCGGCGTCGATGCCATAGACAGCCGCTGAGAGCGTGCGAAAGAGCATGCGAGGTGCTTCCTCTGCGAAGGCAGTGAAGATGGAAAAGCATTATAAGGAAGCGGTCGCTGAGGGTGAAAATGAATCGAGCGCGCTTACGATCAATTCGAAAGCGCGCTCATTCCCGTTTGCGGGTGACAACGAGACAGACGCGTTATGAATTTAAACTATCTTCGGCGCGACGGTGCGGCAGCGGAGGTCGCGGGTAATCTGACTTCTTGTCCGGCGCGCAGTTCGATTTCTGGAGTTAGACCATTCAAGCGGGCAACATCATTCGCATCAAGATTTCGAGCGGCTGCGATGCGGGCGATTGTATCGCCTTTACGGGCGCGAATCTTGGTAAATCCTGAACTGGCGGGTTCTGTCGTGCCGGGTTTTGCACGTCGCCAGCTTGTAAGTCGAATACTGCTATTGGGCACCACAACTTTGGTTGTCGACTTGAGATCGACGCCACTGTTCATAGCCTGTAGTTGGGCCAGGCTGGTACCAGTTCGATTAGCTACCTTCTGGAGGTCTTCTCCCGGCACCACTGAAATCACTCGCGCTGAATCGCGGCGCTCTGCGGGGATACGCTTAAGAATAGCGTAAAACTGTTTTCCTTTTCCTCCGGGAACCCGAACGTTGTAAGATTCGCCTCTTGGTGTAACGTCTCGCCGAAGTTCCGGATTAATGCTGCGAATGTAATCAACGCTAGTATCAGATGCCTCGGCGACCAACTGAAGACTTGTTGCATTTGATACTTGCACGACGTCATAAGCCATCGGTGGTTCCGAACGAATGCCCTTAAATCCGTACTTCTCCGGGTTCTTTGCAATCAGGATTGTCGCCAGGATGTTGGGAACGTAGTTGCGTGTTTCCTGCGCAATGTACGGATAGATTGCCCAGAAATTCGCTGTGCCTGCTCGGGATATCCCGCGGTCAACGTTGCCGGCGCCTGTATTATAGGCAGCCATTGCCAACTCCCAGTTTCCGTTATATCGCGCGGCCAGGCTCTTTAGATATTTAGCGGAGGCGCGCGTTGCCTGTTCGAAACTATTGCGCTCATCAATCCATGCCGTCTGGCGAAGGCCAAATTGCCGACCTGTGCCGGGAACAAACTGCCAGAGGCCAGAAGCGGCTGCCCATGACACAGCCTTTGGTTTCCAGGCACTTTCAACCTGGCCCAACCATGTAATGTCCACTGGCACGCCTTCTTCCTTGAAGATTCGACGAGCCATCTTCATAAACTGGCCAGAGTGACGCAGCCCCGACTCCATCGTCGATCGACCACGACCCTGGTAATAATTAATGTACTGTTGAATCAGAGGGTTGATGGTGAAGCCGAAGTTTACGTTTTGCTTGGCCTGCTCGAGGGCAATTACATCGGCGTCAGAAACGTTTTGTTCTTCGGGCGTGAGCACGAGCTTGCTGAGCTCGTCCAGCGGTGATGGCTCAAACTTCTGCTCGCGAAACCCAATCTGCGTCGGCTCATTTTTCTGCTGTGCTGCGGTCCCTGGAGTAGGATTCTGAGCCACTAGTTCTGAGACATTCGCTCGAACGGGACTATTACTAAGGGGAACTTCCTCGCGATAAATGCGCTCGACGAGTTCTAAATAAAAACCCTGCAGTCGTTGACTCGCCCTAACGTCCAGGCCCGATTCCAGGATGGAGTCTACCGCCTTATCAAATTCGTCGCGCGCCTGCTCGCGCTTATTGTCTTCGAGGTTTAGTTTGCCTTTTCTAAAATGGTCTTCAGCTCGGGCGATGACATCAGAAACGAGAGCGTCGCTCTTCTCCACCTCGTTGGGAATAGAACGGGCAGACGAACCAGCCGGAATCTGTCCAAACACGATGCCGGCCGGCGCGACGAGCACCGTAAATAGCGTTAGTCGCGCTATTAATGCTGGTAAACTCGTTCTAATCAATCTTAGTTCTCCTTCACGGGTGTTAGCGCGAATTGTCAGACTAATTTCCTTAGGGGTCTGTCGCAAAGCGGTATCCACGTTCATTTGCGAGGTTTAAGGCTCCTCGGCATTAATAGGTCGATGCCCCAAAATGCTCCTGTTAAGCGAAGCCAAAGTCAGTCCGGAGGTTATCACACGGTTTTCCGGGGTGTCAAACAAGTCACAGTTCAAATAGACAGCAAAATCGGGGTCTTTTCCATAGATTACATGGGCCATACGTAGATGCTGTTCGCCCAATCAAGGTTGCGCGCCACGGTAGGGGATCTGATTGTCAAGGCTCTAAAGAATAAGGAAGTGTTAGATCTCTTTATCAATGATCCACGCTAGCCTCTATCATTGGTAACCACGATCAGACCGGTCTGGCTGTCGCAGCCTGCGGCAGTCGTTGTGGCCGCGTGCCAGACGAAATTGGTGGAACGACTTTCTCTTTTAGTGCTTCTCGAAAAACCTGCCGCATATTATCAACAAATACAAAACGTATATCTTTGAACGGTTCTTTTGGCACTTCGTCCATGTCGCGGCGGTTTTGCTGCGGCAAAATTATTGTAGAGACCCGCGCACGGCGGGCAGCAAGTACTTTCTCCTTGACTCCGCCTACCGGCAGCACGTTACCGCGCAACGTAATTTCACCTGTCATGGCGACATCTTTTCGCACAGCTCGCGACGAAAGCGCAGAGACCATTGCCGTCGCCAGCGTAATCCCGGCCGACGGTCCATCTTTGGGAATTGCTCCTTCCGGAATGTGAATATGGAGATCGTAATTACTAAAATCGTCTTCATTGATCTCCAACTCCTTTGCTCGCGACTTCGCGTATGAATAAGCAGCCTGGGCGGACTCACGCATCACCTCGCCCAACTGGCCGGTAAGAACCAGGTTGCCCTTACCCTTCATTCTGAGAGCTTCAATGAAGAGCACATCTCCGCCGACCGCGGTCCATGCCAATCCCGTTGCCACGCCAATTTGATCCTTCTTCAGCACTTCCTCGGGAATGATCTTGGGTGCACCCAGAAATTCATAAAGGTTCTTCAGAGATACTCTGACCGAGCCTTTATGGCCTTCCGCTATGCGCCGCGCAACTTTGCGGCAGATCCGTCCAATCTCCCGCTCTAACTGCCGGAGTCCCGCCTCCTGTGTGTATTGTTGAATGATAACGGTCAATGCTGTTTTAGAAATGTGAACGTCTTTCGCGGTTATCCCGTTCTCCTCCATTTGCTTTGGCAGCAAATGTCTTCGAGCAATCTCGCGTTTTTCCTCTTCGGTATAGCCAGCAAGACGTATCACCTCCATACGATCACGAAGCGGCGGTTGAATCGTGTCCAGCACATTCGCCGTCGTCATGAAGATAACATTAGACAAATCGAAGGTTACACCCAAATAGTTATCGCGGAAGCTGTTGTTCTGTTCAGGATCGAGCACTTCAAGCAAAGCCGACGATGGATCTCCACGGAAGTCTGCTCCAACTTTATCGATCTCATCGAGCATGATCAGCGGGTTATTAGTACCGGCTTGCTGAATAGATTGAATTACACGGCCTGGCATCGCACCGACATAAGTTCTCCGATGGCCGCGAATCTCCGCTTCGTCGTGAACTCCGCCCAACGACAATCTCATAAACTTCCGATCGAGGGCGCGCGCTATCGAGCGCCCGAGGGAGGTTTTGCCCACGCCCGGAGGTCCAACTAGACAAAGAATTGGTCCTTTCGGTTTCTCCTTCAACTTGCGCACTGCCAACGCCTCGATTATTCGATCTTTAACTTTTTCCAACCCGTAATGATCTTCATTCAAGATGCGCTCAGCTTTTTGTAAATCCAGATTGTCAACTGAGGCTTTCGACCAGGGCAGGTCGGTCATAATTTCCATCCAGTTTCTCAGCGTGGCTGTTTCGGCAGCGTCCGGATGCATTCGTTCAAGCTTCTTCAACTGTCGCAGCGCCTCATCTTCGGCGGGTTTCGGCATGTTGGAGGTCTCAATCTTTTCTCTAAACTGAGCAACCTCTTCTGCAAGCTCATTGCCTTCGCCCAACTCGCTTTGAATCGCCTTCATCTGTTGGCGCAAATAGAACTCGCGTTGCGAGCGATCGATGTCGGCTCGGGCTTGAGTATTGATCTCCTGCTGAACGGTCAATACCTCGATCTCTTTGTTAAGCAGCTCGTTTACGCGGCGCAGTCTCGCCGTGGTGTCGGCAATGTCGAGCACGGACTGGGCGTCCTCAACCTTGAGTTCCAGATTGGAGGCGGACAGATCTGCGAGGCGGCCGGCATCATCCAGATTTGCGATAATCGCCATCACTTCGGGGGAAATGTTTTTTCCAAGATTGATCGCTTTCTCCATGGAGGCGCGGACGTTTCGTACCAGCGCTTCGACTTCAAGCGAACGCTCTGGAGGCAGAATCTCCTGCATGACATGTACATGCGCGCGAATGTACTGCCCAGTAGTATCGACGGATTCGATTTCCGCCCGCGCCAATCCCTGCACAAGGATGCGTATACGGCCATCCGGCAACTTCAGCATGCGCATAATCACGGCCGCTGTACCCACCTTATAGAGATCATCGGCAGAAGGTTCCTCTTTATCGAGATCCCTTTGAGACGCCAGAAGTATCATTCGGTTCTGACCGAGCGCTTCATCTACTGCTCTGATGGATTTTTCCCGTGAAACAAAGAGCGGCACAATCATGAATGGATAGATCACGATATCGCGAAGCGGCAGGACCGGCAGATCGTTAGGAATCTGCAATTCCTGGGTGCTGTCTGCGGGCTCAGTAACCTGTGTTATGTCTGCGTCTTTGACGATTGGCATAATTGATTTACTTCAGTTCCCTCTTCAAAGTTTGATCGTTGCTCACCTTTAATCGCCGCTTGTGTCCTTAACTGGAATTTTGAATTCCACGCCCCGGCGGTCTTCAATCTTGGGGAGGTGCACCGTGAGCATTCCGTTTGATAGTTCTGCGCTCGCGTCCCGTACGCTGACCGTCCAGCGGAGTGGCACGATCCGGCTAAACCTGCCATAACTCCGTTCAGAACAGAGATGCGACAATATTTTGTTTCGCGTCACGCGACGTTTTTTCTCCCCCCAAAGTCTGAGCTGTGTATTGGTCGCCCCAATCTTGATCTGTTCCTGAGTTACGCCGGGAAGTTCGACCTGCAAAACTATCATGTCGGCAGTCTCACAAAGATCAACAGGCGGCGCCCAAGCCTCCGAAGCTAAGGGATCATCTGCTTCGGTGGCCTCCTGTAAAGCTGCAAACAACCGTCCCACGCGATCGCGGAGGCGTTGAAGTTCGAGGCGTTCAAGGCCTGTTGCGCGGACGGGTTTTATCATTCAAACAAGCCGGGGACAATTCTGGGGTTTGCCTAACAATGTCGATTTCTAATTCTTCCTGCCTGCACCACTTCCAGCGCGCGTGCGGACAAGATGTTTCAGTTCCGTCATAAACTCCGAAACGTCTTCGAACTCGAGATACACCGAAGCGAAGCGAACATACGCTACTTTATCGAGTTCTTTCAGGCGGCGCATGATCATTTCACCTATTTTACTTGTCGGTCGTTCACGCTCGGAAGATTCCTGAACATACTTTTCTATGGCGTTTACAATCGAGTCGAGCTTTGAAGATGGGACAGGACGCTTCTCACAGGCGCGCAACAGTCCCGCCATTACCTTGTTTCGATCAAAAGGCTCACGCCGCCCGTCCTTCTTTATAACCATATAGGGAATCTCATCGATGCGTTCGTACGAAGTAAACCTTCGTTCGCACCTCAAACATTCGCGGCGGCGGCGAATGGCCTCACCCTCGCGAGATTCCCGTGAATCAACCACTTTATCTTCCAGGTAACCACAGAATGGACACTTCATCGCATTGGACCTCAGAAAGGCATCGGAATTTGCGAACCCGACAAATTCAATCTCTGGCTGGGGCAGTTTTGAGCTCGCTTTCTACGAAGACTTCGTCAGGGAGTATCGTTTCATCTTCAACAGCGTGCTCGACTGCTTCCGATGACGTGAGGAACCGCAAGCGCGAAAGGCTGATATCACCCCTAATAAAATAGAAGATCCCAAAGACCAGTGCCGAACCAAAATCAATCAAATGCATAACGATAGAAATCGCCGCTGCTCTTTCTCGTGCTACGCCCAAAAATATTAATCCTGCTGCTGTCGCCGCGTGAAAAGCACCCGCTGCTCCACCAGGCGTCGGCACCAGAGAGCCTACCAGCGACCAGCCAAGCACAAACACTGTCTCGGTTATCCCAAAAGGAAGTCCGAAGGCGCGAAGGACGAGCAAATTCGCCAGTGCAATAACCATCCAAACCATAGCGGTCCAGCCCGCAGTGACAGCAAGTTCACGCGCGTCCACCAGCACCCTCAGTGCCCTTGCCAGTTGTTCGAGAATGCTCACAACAGCTAGGGTCAGTCGCGCCGGTATGAAACGGCGACGCTGCAATGTCCCTTTTATCCAGCCGATCGCTCTTCCAGACTTCTTTCTAAACTGCGTGAGACCAAACACTCCCAGGAGCGCCAGCAACAGCAGAACGATTCCGATGAAGCGGACACGACCAAATTCGACTGCAACGTTGGCCGGGGGTCTAAACCAGAGAAGATTTGCAGCAAACAACACGACGACGGCGATCACGTCATAGATTCGCTCAATCATGATCGTAACAAACGATGCGCTGGGCCGAATCTTGGGATCACGCATGGGCAATACCACCGGACGAACAACTTCCCCCGTTCGTCCAAACAAGAACACAGCACCAAAACCAACCGTCGTCGCAATAAAAAGATTTCTGAGGCTGGCCGGAGAGAGGGGAGCGAGAAGTGCGCCCCAGCGGGCCGCCCGAAACAGGTATGATAAAGAGACTACCAGGACTGCAAGGCCGAGCAGGTAGGGGTTTGCATGACCAACCGCCAGCCGCACCTCTACCCAATCCAGCTTTCTACCAAACCACCATAGAATGGCTATAGCAAGCAGGCAAAGCGCTCCAAACTCGACGTATTTGCGGGTAGTAGACTTCAAGATTTAGTGACCTGCTTGACTTGTCGTGAAACTGAACCACAAGATATTGGGCCGTCGCGGAAGGCTACTACAGTTCAACTGCACGGGGCAAGAAGGCGGTAATCGGCAGATTCCCGCGGAACCTTCGCAGGTTATGTACAAACACTACTACCCGGTGGCATTGGCCGGAACTTTCCCTTTCCGCTAATCGTAATTCCGGCTAACAAACCCGTTCCATCTTATGCGGATGATTGGGACGTTTAAATAGGTAGGCGGGGAAGCAAAAAAGTGAGGGCTGCAAGAGCTTTGGCTGCCAACGAAGGAGCCGAATTGGTTCGCAAGTGTCGCGCAGGGGACGGGGCGGCTTGGGAAGAGATTGTGCACAGCTATTCGCGCAGAGTTTACAATTTGGCGTACCGCTTTACCTCGCGAGCAGACACAGCCGAAGATTTAACCCAGGAAGTTTTCATCAGAGTTTATCGATCTTTGGATCAGTATGACGCTAAACAGGGTGACCTGCAGAATTGGCTAATGAGGTTGGCTCGCAATCTAGTCATTGACGATTACAGGAAACGACAGCGCACGCCTCACGATAATCAAGCCGACGATCTTGCCGATCATACCTATCACCTCCATACATCTTCACGTTCGGTGCAACAGGAAATGGAGCGTCGCGAATTAGGAGCGCAGGTGCAGGCAGGTATCGATAAACTTTCGCCGGACCTACGAACGTGCGTAATTCTCCGAGATATCGAAGAATTGAGCTACCAGGAGATAGTTGATCTTTTGAAGATTCCGGAAGGAACTGTGAAGTCACGAATTAATAGGGGTCGTATTGAATTGGCCAAGATTTTGCGGCGTATGAAAGTCTTAGCGGCGAGCGAGGCTTAGTTTAGAACTGTTTCGCTGCGGGTGCGCGAAGTTCCATTTGGAGAAGGGCTGCGAGGGGCGGGAAGAGAAACGTAATGCTTTGTAACGACTTTGAAGACCGGTTGTCGGATTACCTTGAAGGCGTGCTTGAGCCTGACGCGCACAAGACGTTTGCTGAGCATGCTTTGCGGTGCCCGGTGTGTCATGAGACTCTGACTGAAGTGAAAAACACAATGCAGTCCTGCCACGCTGCAAAGGGTTTGGAACCTTCTCGCGAGTTGGAAGCGCGCATCCTCCTGAATACGATGCCCGAAACGGCCATGACCTGCGACGATTTTGAAGAGTTTCTGACAGATTATCTGGATGGCTTTCTTCCAGCATCGCTTTATCACCGGTGGGAACGTCATGCTGTTCTTTGCGAGCGCTGCACGGAGCTCCCCGGTGAAGTAGTGCGCGCGATTGGCACGTGCTACATCTATCTTGGTGAAGAGAAACCAATACCAGTCGGCCTTAATGAAAGAATTTTGCAGGCGACGTCAGGCACCGACCTTTCCGCGGAAATTCGGGCTTCGCTCAGCTCCAGAGTGGCTTCGTGGTTGCGAGTCTGGCTTGACCCTATTGTTTCTCCACAGCTCGCCACGGTGGCTACGATGCTGCTCATGGCGGTTTTTGTCCTTACCAATACCGTGTCGGCAGACGGCTCAATCAGCGGCGTCTATAGTGCGAGCCTGCGTTTGGCGCAGCAGAGCTACGCCGCTGGCTCAAATGGTGGAATAAAAGAAATTACAAAAGGTCTAAAGGAGCTTGTGGGCGGGCAGCGCGAAATAGCCCAACCAGCCACGGATCAAAACCAGAGTGGAGTCCAGCAAAAACAGCAACCGAAACAAAATGGGACTCCAGGCAATACGCGGCAGAACAAGCCTTGATCATGCGGAGAAACTTGGATTAGCGATGTTGTATTGCGCGTACCATCCAAAGAACCCAGCCGTTGTTCAGTGCAATCAGTGTGCGCGGCGGCTGTGTTCCGCCTGCGACCACAGGATTCGCGGCTTCCCTTTCTGCCAGGACTGTATTGTTGCTGGAGTAGAGTTACTCCGCCATGAGTCACAATCCTCGAACTCTCCGGTTACCTACCGCAATAGTTCACCCTTTGTGGCGACGCTCTTGTCATTCGTTCCCGGATTGGGCGCCGCTTATAACGGCCAAACGGCTAAGGCCATTGTCCATTTCGCTATCTTTGCCAGTTTCTTCCAGATGGCTGTGCTAACGCAGGGCGTGCATTTTTTCATCCTGGGTGTTCTAGGCACGTGGCTATTTGCAGCGGTGGACGCCTGTCGTACGGCTCAACTTATGCGCGCGGGTCTAACTCCCGATACAGAAGAGGATGTTATCACCCGCCGGCTATATGGAAATCCTTTTGCCTGGGGCATAACTCTGATTGTGATCGGCACGCTTTTCTTACTTCACACGCTTCTCGGTGTGCAACTTCCTGTTCGTCAATTGCTCCCTGTTGCTCTCGTTGCCCTCGGCGCCTACATGCTCTTCGACTACGTTCGTCGGCGCGGCTCAACTGGTCGAGTTGTCCGCTTTGACTCACGAAGACCCCCACCGTCAGTGGTTTCAAACTCCATAGTCGAATCGCCACGTTTCAGATCCGGCGAAACTACGCAACTCGGTCGCAAGGAACTTGAAAGTGTTCCTTTCAAGCGAAGTTCCTAGCAACTGAAACCGCTTATCAATAGGAATTCGAATAATGACATTAATTCTTAAAGCGTTCGGCGTTGTTACTGCTCTAGTGCTTCTGGTGATAGCGATGCCAGGTTACATAATCACGCTTGGTGGTTTTTTGCTTGTTGCGATCAAGGTCGCGATTCTCACCATATTCCTCGCGTTAATCGTGATGATAATCTTTTCCATTCTGCGCGACCGCTCCCGCCGGCGACGCGAAGCTCGGGAAATGTAAACGATTCCTCTCCATCCACTGTTGCAATGACTTTCCCCGTGTGATAGGGTCAAGCCGCTTTGCAGCACGTCCCGTTAGGATTCACCTCAAAGTTTGAGGTTTTATTCCATCCGCTGCAATCTTCGAGCAGGAACAAACTAACCTCGTAAAGTAGTATCACCCGCACAAGCGCCTTTTGAAGGCTGTGCCATTTTCAGTTGCGTCAGCTTTGCTGCTCATCGCGAGTTGACCCAATGGGAGAACTTAAAATGGCCAGAGACGACCGTTTTTACGCTTTTATAATCGCTCACACGTCCAGTTCGAGTTCCCGGATTCGTCGCTTTTGCGTAGAAAGAAAATCGCTACGAATCTTCGCATTCTTTATGTGCGCTTTGATGTGTAGTTCACTTTACGGCTTTTACGGCCTGACACAACAGGCTGCACATATTCGCACCGCAGTTGAGAACGAAAGTTTACGAGCGGAAAACGAGCGGCAACGCCAGGAGCTTAACGAGCTCAGCAATCGAGTGGAAGCTGTCGAGGACACGTCGCGAAAACTTGCTGAAAAATCTGGAGTCGTAAATGAGCCCGCGTTGCCGGGTACAGGTGGCCCAGCGTTGCCCCTTGATGCCCATAGTTTGGCTGCCCTTGAAGACAAGATGAATAAACTCGAACGCAACATGCATGCTTATGAGAGTGTTTTGCGCGAACGCGGTTACACTCCGACGGTGTGGCCTGTCGTTGGAAAACTTGAAAGCGGATTTGGCGGTCGTAGGAATCCTTTCGGCGGCAGTTCTTACGAATTTCACTCGGGTCAGGATATCGAGGCGGCCTGGGGTGACCCGGTAGTTGCTGGAGCCAGCGGACTGGTGACCTTTGTAGGATGGCAGAACGGTTATGGCCAGCTTGTTGTCGTCGATCACGGCGGAGGTCTCACTACGCGTTACGGACACTTATCTCACATTGATGTCGCTCAAGGGCAGACCGTCGCGAGAAGCCAGTTCATTGGGCGCGTGGGTTCTACCGGGCGCTCCACCGGCCCACACTTACATTACGAAGTCCGAATCAATGATGAACCGGTTAACCCCCTGCAATATTTGCTCACGAACCCAATTCAGTAAGGTTGGCTCATAATCAGGGAAGAAAAGACCCAGGAATACGCCTGGGTCTTTTCTTCCATGCCAGCTTCTGAAATCTGAGGGTTCGCTGCTAATATCCTGAAACCTTTTCAGTTCAAACCAATCAAAGGAATCCAAACGTATGCGGACTAGATTCGCGCGCGCGACTGCGCTTTCGCTTCTGTTGCTTGTGGTTGTCGGCTCGGTGCCTGTTAGCGTCCTCGGGGACGAGGGCATGTTTTTGCCGGACGCCATCAACAAAATGCTCGCCGCTCAGCTTAAGAAACGCGGGCTCCTGATTCCGACCTCGGAGCTTTACAACCCCAACGGCGTGAGCATCAAGGACGCTGTTGTCATCGTAGGCGGAGGTACCGGCGAATTCGTTTCGCCCGAAGGACTTCTCTTGACTAATCATCACGTTTCTTTTGACGCGCTGGTCTCTGCCTCAGACCCGTCCAAAGACTATGGTGCAAACGGTTACACCGCGCACTCACGAGCTGAGGAACTTCGCGCCAAGGATTATGCGGTGACGATTACTCAGGACTTGAAAGACGTCACCGCCGAAGTGACGGGCGGCATCAACGAGGCAACGC
>JALYXE010000179.1 GCA_030947265.1 Acidobacteriota bacterium | reverse complement strand
GTTTGCGAGCGGTCCGTAACTCTCGTGCAACATCGCAAGCTAACAGTTTGCGTTACACGACTAAGCGGAGCGCGTTCATTCTTCTGGCTCTTCATCATTAGTGACTGTGAAATTGACCCGCCCGCGCATCACTTCTTCGAGAGCGATGCGTGTGTTTTTGTGCTTTAGCGTGTCGATATCGATGCGCGGGCGCGCGCCGCGTTGCAGTTGTTTGCTTCTTTTTGCGGCAAGAATAATCAGCCGGTATTTCGAGTCGATTTCCGGTGCCTGCGTTTCTTCTATTGCTTCTTCAATCTCTTCTTTAGATGCCATTATTGCTGCTGCTCCTCCCACTCTATTCACACCTTCAATTAGAATTACCCGCCTCTTTGGCGGTAAAAGCATCGATAACCTGTTTCACCCGAGATTCTTGCCGAGTAAGCCGCGCTCTTTCGGCCTGCACTATCGCGGCCAACTGATCCGCCGCCCGATCGGCATCGTCGTTAATGATCAAGTATTGAAAGGCCGCGTAGTCCTTCAGCTCCGCCGGAGCATTGCGCAAACGCAAATCGAGCTCCTCAGGAGAATCCGTCCCCCGCGCTAACAGTCGTTGGCGCAGAACATCGAAGGATGGCGGCAGTATAAATACGCTCACCGAATCCGGCATCATTGCGCGGATACTGGCCGCACCCTGAACGTCAACTTCGAGCACGATGTCACGACCTTCCGAAATCTCACGGAAAACCTGTTCGCGCCCGGTCCCGTAAAGTTTGCAGTGGACATGCGCCCATTCAAGAAATTCATTGGCAGTGATCATCTGCTCGAATTTATCTCGAGTAACAAAGAAATACTCGCGACCATCTACCTCTCCGTTTCTTGGAGCGCGAGTAGTAAATGAAACAGAATAGCTAAGGTACTTGACCTTATTCAATAGCCGCCGGATCAATGTGCCTTTACCGCCGCCCGACGGAGAGCTGACGACAAAGAGAATGCCGCGCCCTTCAGTTGTTTGGAACTCTAAATCTTCTATTTCATTCAACGTTCTGGACCTGCTCGCGAAGCTTTTCTACTTCCTGCTTGATCGCCAATGCCGCTTCTTTGATCGCGAGATCAGTTGATTTGGACAACGTCGTATTAGCTTCACGGTTAAGTTCCTGCAGGAGGAAATCGAGCATCTTGCCCGTTTCCGATGTCGAGTTCAACGCCTCCCGAAACTGCCCCAAATGACTCCGAAGTCGGACCATCTCTTCACTCACGTCGCTGCGGTCGGAGAGGAAAGCCACCTCCTGGGCCAACCTGGCAGGATCAATTTCCACAAGTTGTCCGTTTCGGCTCAATAATTCACCGATGCGTTTTTGCAGGCGCGCGCGATAGGCGTCCACCAAGCCTCCCGCCGCGTTCTCAATAATCGGAACCAGCGCATCGATTCTCTCGATCCGCTCGGCCATCTCAAGACGAAGTGCCTCGCCCTCCTGAGCGCGCATACGTTCCAGTTCATCGAGCCCCTCGGTCAGAGCACGTTCGATACCCGCAACTACATCATCGCTAAGGCCATCGCGCGCCGGCTGCAAAGCACCTGGCAGTCGTGCGAGCACATTGATGTCCAGGTCACCGGCAAGACTAAATTCTTTCTGCATTTCGCGAAGCGCATTGACGTAGCCCGCAATTAAAGGTCGGTTCAGCTCATAGGCAGTTTGAGAGGTCTTCTCAAAATTGATAGTCACATCCACCCGCCCTCGGGAGAGCCGCGAATTAATCTGGCGCTTTATGACAGGCTCCAGCGCGGCCAGCTCGCCGTTCAGACGCAGATGAACGTCGAGAAAGCGATTATTGACTGTCTTTAAATCAACAGACACTGAAAAGTGCTCGCCATCTGCTGACCCGCGCCCATATCCCGTCATTGATTTCATAATGATTGGAGATCAGAGGTCAGAGATCAGAGGTCAGTAAAAGCGCCAAGTTTCTGTCGCCGGTTAGTCCACATCATTTTTGGTTATTAGTTAGTTGGCGAAGCTGATCTTTACTTTCTGACCCTGACTTCTGATTTCTGACTATTGAGTAACCGCCGTCAATTCTTCTTCCTCGTCCGCAAACTGAAGTTCGTACAAACGTTTGTACTGTCCGCCCCTCTCCAACAACTCGGAATGACTTCCGATCTCGGTGATCCTGCCGCCCTCCATCACAACGATAGTGTTTGCGCGGCGAACAGTTGATAGACGATGGGCAATAACTACCGTCGTTCGATTGCGGACCAAATTCGCGATTGCCTGCTGTACGAAGCGTTCTGATTCGGCATCAAGCGCGGACGTCGCTTCATCCAGAATCAACACCGGCGCGTCAACCAACAGCGAACGTGCGATTGCCAGCCTCTGACGTTGGCCCCCTGAAAGAAAAATTCCACGCTCTCCGACAATGGTTTCGTATTTCGCCGGGAGTTCCATGATGAAGTCATGCGCGAAGGCTATCCGAGCCGCTTCCTCTATTTCGGCTTTCGTGGCATCGGGTTTTCCATAGGCAATATTGTGGCGCACGGTATCGTTGAATAGGACAGTTTCTTGAGTTACGAGCGCTATTTGCCTGCGAAGGCTGCCCAGGCTGGCGTCGCGAAGATCAATACCGTCCCAATAAACACCCCCGGAAACTGGATCATGAAATCGCGGCAAAAGCTTCGTCAAAGTAGATTTGCCGCCGCCGGATTCGCCGACCAAAGCAACCATTGAACCTGCCGGAATTTCCAGGTTAACCTCGCGCAAAACTGATCGGGCTTCGTTTGCATAACCAAATGAAACGTTCTTCAACTCGATCGCGCGCAGCAGCGGCTGGAGTTCGCGCGCGTCTGGCTTCTCCACCAGCTCTGCGTGCTCGTCCATGATTTCCCAAACATGATGAGCTGCCGCCAACGCCTGCTCCATGCTGTTTTGCAGTCGGGATAACTTTCGCATCGGGTCGTAACTGCGAAAGAGAAAAAACAGAAAGGTCAGGAACTGTGCTGCGTTCATGCGACCCGAAACAATCTCGCGTTGGCCGAAAAAAAGAAGGAATACTATGAATACGACGCCAATCATTTCTATCGTTGGCGGCGCAAATCCTGAAATTCTCGCAGTTCGCAAATTGGCGCGGACTATTCGCTGGGCTACGGTAGTAAAGCGAGCCGATTCGCGCGATTCGGCGCGGTAAGATTTTACAATAGTCTGATTTGAAAGAGCCTCGTGCGCAGTGTCAGTGAGCTGCTTGTTACCCTCAAAGCTTTCGCGGGACAAGTTGCGAAGTGATGTACCAAATCTTGCAGTCAGGACGGCAACGATAGGTGCGATTGCGAGTGATCCGAGAGTCAATCGCCAGCTGTAGTAGAAAGAGGCGGCAAGAAACGCAATCAAAGTGAAGCTCTCGCGAAGCATGTCCCGCAGCGTACCGGTTACTGATGCCTCAATTGCGGCTGCACTTGTGACCAGGCGCGATACCAAATAATTCGTGCGATGTCGTTCAAAAAAACTCGCGGACTGAGACAGCAAATGACTGTAGAGATCCTGGCGCAGCTTTAGTACAGCTGACTGTCCGATGCGCGCCATCAAGAAAGTCGAAAAATATTCCGCGACTCCTTTCGCCAGGGTGAAAGTGAGTAATAGAACAGAAATCGTTTTCCAGGCTGCTAAACCTGAGTCCGGAATAATTCGTTGCAGGCCGAAGAGGGTTGCAGTTCTGTGGCCGCCGCCCTGAGCAAAAGCCTGATCGAAAATAGGCACAATCAGACCGCCTATTGCGCTCTCCAGAAGACCCACCAGAAGCATCGCAAAGGTTGCCAGCGTGAAGGTTTGCCAATGAGGTTTTAGATATCTGAGCAGTCTTCTAAGATCGCGCATCGGTTCTTGCGAATCAGTAGCGAAAATCCCTGATCAGTCGGCTTAAGGAAGGATTAAAGACGGCTGCAA
>JALYXE010000159.1 GCA_030947265.1 Acidobacteriota bacterium | reverse complement strand
TCCTTCGATGATCCCGGTGATTTCCTTTGAAAGTTCCGGCGACTCTGATTTGAGTCGAAACGGTTTGTTATTGCGAAGGCGATAGTAAGACACAACCACAAGGACGATGGCGGCGACGAGAATCAACAACGCGCCGGCACGGACCACCAGAGGGGCACGAGCGCGCAACCCGATAGCGATGGACCTTTTTCTGGTAATCTCTTGCATCTTAATAATCAGTCAACAGTGAACAGTAAACAGCAGACAGCCAAACAACCAATCAAATGTTCATGGCAGAAGCCCTGTTGAACCCGGGAAGCAGCGAAACCCCTCAGATGTTTACCGGCTGGTGGCTGCTTGCTGCTTGCTGTTTGCTGTTTGCTCCGTTCGAACATCCTGAACCGACAATTGCAAAAATGCTTCGCCGTTCCAATTGCTGGTTTCGATGGTGTAAACCATCTCGATGCCATTTTTCAAGACGCTCTCCTGTTCCGCTCCATGCCACCAAATCGCTTCGAGTGGTCGGCCTTGTGGCCCGGCAACATTCATCTTTAGATGCCGTTCTCCAATTAAACGTGGTTCTGTAAGGATGCACAAGTTGCGGGCGAAAAACTTGGGACGAGGATTGCCTGCGCCGTATGGCTCCAGCCTTTGCAGCTCACCTACCAAATCAAAGGTGATTTCTTCCGTAGGTAACTCAGCATCAATGTAGACGCAGGGTTGCAAGTCTTCATCGGTTAAGCAGGAGGCAGCATGTTCGTTCAGGCGGCGGCGCAGTTCGGCAATACGGCCCGGCTTTATAGTGATTCCCGCTGCGTGAGAGTGGCCGCCAAATTTTTCGAAAAGATCGGCGCACGACGTTAGCCCGTTAAGCAAATGGTACGGTTCGATACTGCGGGCAGAGCCATGCGCCACGTCGCCATCAATCGAAAGCACAACGCACGGACGATTGATGCGTTCCGAGATTTTCGACGCGGCAATACCAATGACTCCCCGATGCCAACCTTCGCCGGCTATTACCGCCACGTAGGAATTAGCCGGCGCACTTCCGGCACTCTCCAATTCGGCAATAGCCAGCTCGACTATTTGCTCCTGAACTTCTTTTCGTTCCTGGTTGCGAGTATCGAGATGCTTTGCAAGACGTCGCGCCTCTTCCTTGTCCTTCGTGCTAAAAAGTTCAACAACTGCACGTGCTGCGTCCATCCGGCCCGCTGCGTTAATTCTTGGCCCAATGCGAAATCCAAGATCATAGGCGGTCATGCTTACGCCGGCACCGCATCCAGCCACTTCCATTAACGCGCGCAAGCCAGGGTTGGTTGCCCGTGGAAGATCTTTCAAACCAAGCGAGACAATAATTCGATTCTCGCCGGTTAACTTCGCCACATCCGCCACCGTCCCGATGGCGACAATCTTCAGAAATGCTTCGACTTGCGATTCACGCCCCTGTTTTCGAAACAACGCGTGCACGAGTTTGAAAGCGACGCCAACGCCCGCCAGATTCTTATCTGGATAATTGCAGCCGCTCTGGTTGGGATTAAGAACAGCGTATGCCGGCGGAACACCTTCGCCTTCATCGGGAAGATGATGATCGGTGACTATTACGTCGAGTCCATTATCGCGCGCCCAATAGAGTGGCTCATGCGCGCGTATACCGCAGTCCACGCTGATGGCAAGTTTATAACCTTCGGCCACGGCTGTTTGAAGTGCGGCCTGCTGGATTCCGTAACCTTCGGTAAATCGATGTGGCACATGAAATCCGGTGCGCGCCCCCAAAAGGTTCAGGGCGCGCAGAAGAACAGCGGTGCCGGTCGTGCCGTCAACGTCGTAGTCACCGTAAACGAGTATGGGTTCGGACCTTTCGATAGCTTGCAGCAAGCGCGAAACGGCCTCTTTCATACCCAGCATGAGATCGGGATCATGAAGTTGATTATACGAGGGCTGAAGAAAACTTCGGGCGGAAAGCTCATCGTGGCAACCGCGCGAAATGAGGAGCGCAGCTATTGTTGGCGAAAGACCCAGAACGCGAGCGAGCGACGCAGATTGCTGTGCATCTTGCTGACGCACGACCCAACGTTTGGCGTTCATGTGAGGTTCATCGATTGTTTGAATTATTCAACGAGCATTATTCCGCAAACCATCCATCATCGGCGATTAGCTTAACACCAATCCGCCGACGACCATCAATGCTATCGGTCCAGGCTCCATTTACTTCCCCCTGGATCTCGCGTCCATACGGAGGCAACAATTTAACAATAGATCCCAGCGCGACATCGACGTCTAAGATTATCGTGGCTCCGCCGCGGCTAATCTTAATTGCTTGCGCATTAACGCGGAAGGCGTCACCCGTTGCCGTCTTGCCATCTACTACAAGAGCAAACTCTACAGGAACTCGGGGACTGCGCGGCCGTTGCGAGGGCAACGGCGCACTCCGGGGGTCTTTTTCGGCCATTAAACTCACCGCCCTTTTTTAAAAACTGATGAAATTGACCCTGCACTTCGGGTCGCTGAGGAAGAGGGGCGACCTAGTTTACCTGAATCCGGAAACCTTTTGTTAGCGTTTTGATTCTGGAAGGGCTATACCAGGATTCCAGAGAAATTTCCCGAATGGCTTCGCCGCACCGCACGATTTGCGCTACGCGCTCTTTGCGCGCCTTTGCCGTTACTTTGTGATCTTTGAGGTTAGTCTCCGTTCCTAAGGGATTCAAACCAGGTACGAAAGCATTCGCAAAGGAGTCTCAAAGGAGAACGCTAACGAATAACAAAAGGGGATTAACAGTCTAACCGGCAGTAGCCGAAATATATCCCGTTAGCAACGTAAAAATGATGACCGCACCAACTAATAGCCGGTACCCAATGAAAATCCCCGTGGAGTGCGTTCGCAGAAATCGAAGCAGAAACCAAATTGACGCGTAGCCCACCAGACCGGACACGATCGTCGCCACGATCAAAGGAAGATAACTACCGTCTGGTAGCTTGTGTATCGCTTCCTTGAGTTCGAGAACGCCACTGGCGGCAACTGCGGGGATGGAAAGTAGGAAAGAAAACCGGGCCGCCGTTTCGCGCGTTTCACCTGCAAACAGTCCCGCCATAATCGTAGATCCCGAACGACTCGATCCAGGAATCAGAGCCAGCACCTGAGCACAACCAACTGCGAGCGCGTCACCAATGCCGAGCTCACGCATGGAACGATTTCGTTTGCCAACCCATTCAGCCATTGCCAGTAGAAGCGCCACGACAATCATCATCGTCGCGATTATCCAAAGATTTTTCGTGAAAGTGCCTTCAATTCGTTTCTTAAACACGAGCCCGACCACTGCAACTGGAATGGAGCCAATGATGACAAGCCAACCCAGCCACGCTTCTTGCGAAAGCTTGCCAGGAGCCTGATTACCCGGTCCGCGGCCCGGCAGCAGGGCCGAGGTGGGATCGTGAACCTCGCTGCTCGGCGGCCGATTCTTTCTGCCCAGCATCAGAGCCAGATGATCGCGCACAAACGCTCGCGTGATGTTGATGATGTCGCGAGCAAAATAAATCAAAACGGCCAGAAGAGTACCCAGCTGAATGACAGCGATTGTCGCGGTGGTCTGCTCGGCTTTAAGGGTCGTCTCCACGCCGCCGTACAGCCCAATCACGCGCGACGCGAAAATCAGATGTGCAGTGGAACTGACGGGAATGAATTCGGTTAATCCTTGAACAATGCCCAGGATGATGGCCTGAAGAATGGTCATTGAGTTGAATTGACAGCGTGTCTCCGATTGAAACTTTGTCGGTTCCTGCCGGTCAGGTGTCAGTAGTCAGTCGTCAGTGGTCAGTTGTTTTTGCACCTCAATAGTGTGGAACGATCCTGTGTGCTTATCTCACTGACAACGAACTACTGACAACTGACTATTCCCTAAATGAATTCCTGCGTGAAAGCCAATCGTACATAAAAATAGGCATGATCATACCGGCGCGGACCATGGTTGCGAGTTGCCAGGGAAATGAATACCGCTTTCGGCGCTTCTCGATCGCTCGCACCATCTTCTTCACCGCATCGTCGAGTTCCATCAGAAACGGCATCTGCGCTTTTCTGCCAGCCGTTAGCGGAGTCTTGATAAAGCCCGGATGAATTATCGTTACGTCTATACCCTTTGGCCCAAGATCAAGACGCAAGCTTTCGAAGAATGCGGAGACTGCGGCCTTGCTGGCGCAATAAGCAGCCGACTTTGGCACACCACGATAAGCCGCAAGGCTCGATATTGCGACCAGATGTCCCTTTCCTGACGCGACCATTTGGGGCACGACTGCGGCTACGCTATTTGCCGCCCCAATAACGTTGACATTCATAACGTCGGCCACTTCTTCACCACGAAGTTCGGCGGAATCTTTCGTCGGCGCGATTCCCGCGTTGGCAATAAGTACGTCGATCGGCCCAAGCCCGGCGCGAAATTTGTCCACTGCTGCGGAAATCGAGCTTGGATTCGAGACATCGGCCGTCGAAGCAAGCGCTTTACTTCCTGCAACCTCAATTTCTCGGACTACTTCCTCGAGCGCCTCGGCTCGCCTCGCTACTAATCCCAGCTTCGCACCTCGACGCGCTAGTTCAACCGCCAGCCCGCGACCGATTCCGGACGATGCTCCGGTAATCATAACCACTTTGTCGGACCAGTAATTCAAGACGAGTTTCAGGTTTCAAGTTTCAAGTTAGGCGTTCAAGCTTCTTGTACTTTGTTCCTTTAACGCCTGAACGTCGAAGGTAGCTCATGAGACCGCTGAGCATTCGGCTGACCTCCATAAACATTGCCAGACACGCCTCAAATTCTTGTAGCGGTAGATAGCCCTGGTCAAGGGCGACATAAAGTTGAGATCTCACCTCCCCGGCCGAACCTTTCGCGGTCGCCAAGAATTGCTTAAACTCTCCAGTACCGCTTCGTTCAAATCCTTCGGCAATGTTCGACATCACCGAAACACACGCTCGGCGAATCTGATCCTACAAACCATAATCGCGGGCAAGGCTCCTTGACCGGTTATCCGGTATATCTGCTTTGTGAGTTTCCTTGATTTTTGCCAAGCATCTATCTGCTCAAATGTCTTAATAGTCGCCATGAGTCACCTCGATAGCGGAGGGTTTTAGAGCGGAGCCTATGGGATATACTTGAAACTTGAAACCTGAAACTACACTTGCAAAACCACTGGCATGATCACCGGCTTTGCTCCGGTAAGTTTCTGGATGAATCGCTTCAACTCCACGCGCACGTGCTCTTTGAGCAAACTCTCGTCCGCAAGTGTCTGGCGGGAGGCGCCGGCGATCGCTGCGGCAACAACCCGCTGCGCATCTTTCAATGACCCGTTAACTGATTCAAAACCGCGCACGCCGCGCATCACTATCTCAGGCTCCCCCTGTACTACGCCTGTCTCAGCGTCGACCGTGACAATCAGCGTAACAATTCCTTCGTAAGCCATCTGCCTGCGCTGGCGGACCGTCTCACTCGCGATTTCATCAAATCCCGTGTCGTCGATAAACGTTCGCCCGATCTCTCGCTTGCCGATCACGACCGCGCGTTCGCCATCAAGCTCGAGCACGTCGCCGTTTTCGATCAGGACAATGTTTTCTTCCGCATAGCCGAGATGGTTCTTAACAAATTCCTTGTGGCGAAACAGCATGCGATACTCGCCATGGATGGGCACGACAAACTTTGGCCGCACTGCTTCAGTCATGATGCGAATATCTTCCTGTGAAGCGTGTCCGCTTACGTGAACCAGTCGTCGCTTCTCTTCGATGATATTCGCGCCCCGCTTGTAGATCATCCCGATCATTCTTGAAATCAGGCGCTCGTTACCAGGAATGATGCGAGCCGAAAGCACGACAGTGTCGCCTTCATCGATCATCAGGCCTTTGTAGCTTTGCGTTGCCATCTGAGAAAGCGCCGCGCGCGCTTCGCCCTGAGAACCAGTGACGAGAAATACAATCCCATGGTCGCGAATTTGCTTCGCCTCGTTGAGCGACACAAGCAAGCCATCAGGAATATCGAGGTAACCCAGACGATCGGCGATCTCGACATTCTTCTGCATTGACCGCCCAAGCACGCACACTTTGCGATTAAACTGTTGCGCGATATCGAGCACGATTTGAAGGCGATGAATTGACGATGCGAACGCAGCGACGATGATACGGCCCCGGGCTTCCGCAAAGATTTCTTCAAAGGCTGGGATTACGGCACGTTCAGAGGGGGTGCGCCCGGGTACAGTTGCGTTGGTTGAATCCGATAGCAGCGCAAGCACGCCTTCCTGTCCATAGCGACGAAAAGAGCGAAGATCAATTGGC
>JALYXE010000155.1 GCA_030947265.1 Acidobacteriota bacterium | reverse complement strand
ACTCACCATCCATTTGGTTCGCGAAAACATCACGCGACGAATGTCGCTCGAGGATTATGTGCGCGGTGTCGTCGCCGCTGAGGGAAGCATGGAAAGTGAGCCTGAGGCTCTGAAAGCTTTGGCCATCGCCAGCCGAACTTATGCGCTCAAGAATATTAACCGGCATGCTCACGATGGTTACGACTTCTGCACCACTACCCACTGCCAAAGATATCGCGCCTTAGACTCGGATTCGAGGAGCGATATTTCACGGGGTGTGGTCGAAGCAGTCGAGTCTACCAAAGGAGAGGTTTTGCGCGATGGCAATAATGAGCTCGTTGATTCTTACTTCAGCGCCTCGTGCGGCGGGGCTACCGCAAACATCGCGACCCTTTGGGGTGGCAATGCACCCATTTACTTAAGGGGCGTCCGGGATGAGTATTGCGCTACCGAGGTGCACCACTCCTGGACTGATGTTATATCCCAAACTCAACTGCTCCAGGCATTGAGAACCGATCCGCGTACTGACGTCGGGGACCGACTGCTAGGCGTGATTGTATCGCGCCGCGATGCCAGCGGTCGCGCAGAGTTAATCACGGTCGAAGGTGACCGCCGGCTCACTGTAAAAGGATGGGACTTCAAGATCATCGTCGGCCGTGCACTCGGGTGGAACTATCTCAAAAGTTCGCGGTTTCAGATCGCTCGTTCAGGATCGAATTTTATCTTTCGCGGCAACGGGTTCGGCCATGGTCTTGGATTATGCCAGGAAGGGGCTCATATGATGGCCGTACGAGGCGCGAACTACCGCCAGATTCTTGCGAAGTATTTTCCGTCGACGACCATCAGGAGGGAAACATCTTTCACTAAGCACCGAACTTTTGCTGATGTGTTTTGGAACAATGCCACACGCTTTAAAAACAGAGATGTAGTAATCAATTCTCGATTCGTTCCTGCAATCAGCCGCCGCACACTCCGCAGCGAGGACTTTCACATCAGCTATCCGGACAATATCAGCCAACGTGAGATCGAAGGCTTGCTGTCCTTCCTTCAGTCGAGCCGGAGATCCTTAATCGGTCGTGCCGAGGCGCTGGGAATTTCGGTTCGCTTCCCTTCTCTTGAAATCTTTATTAACGAAACTACAGGCAATTTTGTTGGCCGTACGGGCCAACCTGCGTGGGCGGCAGCCGCGACGAAAGGGAGTCGCATTGAACTTCAGCCGCTGGAAACGCTTAAGCGGCGACGGGTCCTCGAAACTACACTGCGTCACGAGCTGGTGCATACATTGATTGATGTTCTTAGCCACGGCCGCGCGCCGCGATGGTTGGCTGAGGGTTTGGCATTGCACCTGGCCGGCGAGGGCCACCTGGTGGCTGGTTACGCACCACGGACACGAATGACGACAGAAGAGATCGAACAGAAGCTTGATGCCGTCAAATCAGCCAACGACATGCGGCTGGCTTACGCCGCCGCCTACGCCGAGGTCAAACGACTAATTCAGAATGAAGGTGAAGCGAATGTCTGGCGGCGAGTGGCGCAACCCGCGCCATAATTAGAAGACAAGTCAGGCTCCAGAGTGGCTTTGCACAAAAGTTGGGCGGCGACGAAAGCGAACCCAGCCTGCGGAGGCAGTATCGATCGTTGAAAGTCTGCTCGGAGAATCAATATTTTTTGGAAAGCTCTCCAGAGTCTAACCCCTAGGGAAAGTGCTTGATTTTGCCGTTTGATTAGCCGACGATGGCTAAGGTCTTTCTCTCGTCGCCGGCACAGCCCCGTCATTCTCAGGTACTGATATGCAGAGTTTCAAAAAGATAAAAACTTCACTCAGCCTCGTTGTTGCGATTGCGATTTTGGCGTCGCCTCTTATCGCCCAACAAAAGCGTCCGGCGCCGCCGAGGAAACCTGCCCCGGTCGTTCCTGAACCGGCTCCAACATTTGACACCCTACTATCGACCGAGACTTACAAAGTGTACAGCGAGGTTAGAGGCGTTGGTGCGTTAATCCGCTCACCAGCCGTCCAGGACCTTCTGGATCCTGTTATGAAGCTTGCCGCTCCACCAAAAGATTTCAAGACAGTCGTAAAGTGGCTTAGTGCTCACGCTGACGCGCTGGCAGGTTCGCGAATGCTGGTTGCGAGTTGGCCATCGAAGCCCAATATTCCAAACGTAATCATGGCGGTCGAGTTTTCAAACGCAGAGGAAGCGCAAAGATTTGAACGGGAATTGCGCGGCTTCATCCCTACTCTAGTACCGACGCCCACGCCCACACCCGCGCCCATACCCGCTCCGAGGTCCGCGAGTTCTGCTGCTTCAGGCAGGCCAAACGCCTCAACGTCAGCTTCACCGGAAAAGGAAAGCGAGCCGGCCCTGCCCCCATATCAAATAAAGCAGTCCGGAACGCTTGTCTTAATTGCAGATAGGCCAATCGAATTTCGCAAACTGAGATCGCGCGGCAGCAAGTTGCTCGAAGAAGATTCAAACTTTGCCCTGGCGCGAAATCGTTTTTCGTCCGAGTCGCTCTTTCTCTATG
>JALYXE010000149.1 GCA_030947265.1 Acidobacteriota bacterium | reverse complement strand
CAGTTACGCATGCCTTCGGGCGAAGTGCGGCGCATTCCGTTGGTTTGCAAAGCGACCATCGGCCAGGTTGGCAACATTGAGCACGAAAACGTTTCCTTAGGTAAGGCCGGCAGATCTCGTTGGAAGGGAATTCGCCCGCACGTGCGCGGGGTGGCGATGAACCCGGTGGACCATCCGCATGGCGGTGGCGAAGGAAAAACCTCTGGTGGTCGTAACCCGGTAACGCCATGGGGCCAGCCAACGCGCGGTTATAAGACCAGAAGCAACAAGCGAACGCAGCGAATGATTCTGCGCGATCGAAGAACCAAATAGATTTCGGAATGCGGAATTCGGATTGCGGATTTGAAGGGCTCTTCGCTTAATTCCGAAATCCGCAATTCGCAATCCGAAATGGAGAAGAGATGGCACGTTCAGTCAAAAAGGGACCGTTTATTGACGGCAGCATCCAAAGGGCTGTGGAGCGCGTGCGCGCCGGCGGCAATCGGCCTCCGGTAATCAAAACCTGGTCGCGGCGCTCAACCATTACGCCGGACATGGTGGGGCTGACGTTTGGAGTGCACAACGGCAAGCGACACTTACCGATCTATGTCACTGAAAACATGGTGGGCCATAAGTTGGGTGAGTTTGCTCCTACGCGCACTTTCAAAGGGCATTCCGGTACGAAAGTGGAGAAGGCTACGAAGCTGGCTCCAGCAGCCGCGGCGGCTCCGGCGGCAAAATAAGATGGTCAAGACGCAAACTAACAGTTTGCGTTACAAAGATGCGCCGGCTCTCAAGGTATTCAGGCGGGGTCCCCGGCGCAGCAGCCGCGCTGGGGTGCGAGTGGAAGTGGTAACAAGATAGCAATCACGATTTACGATTCACGAGGTTTCGAATGGAAGCGTTGGCAAGTGCAAAGTATCTTCGCGGGTCTGCGCAGAAGGCGCGACTCGTTGTGGATATGATTCGCGGCAAAGACGTCAATCAGGCTTTGGCTATTCTGCGTTATTCGTCCAAGCGTGCCTCGAATTTGATTGAGAAGTGTATGCGTTCGGCGATTGCCAACGCTAACGAAGCAGCGGAAAAAGCAAACATCGCAGTTGACCCGGACGATTTATGGGTTAAGACGGCCTTTGTTGACCGTGGCCCGACCAAGAATCGACGGCGCGTGCGCCCGGCCCCGCAGGGACGGGCTTATCGCGAGCAGCGCCATTTTTGTCATGTGACGATTTTACTTTCGAACGATGCACGGGCAGAGACCGCTAAGGCAAGGGGCAACGGCAAGCGGGGCGCAGGTACCGAGGCGAAGCCGGCCAAGCTGGCCGAAAGCAAGGATCGGAAGCGTGGTGGCGCTGCTGCAGCGCCGCGGGCGAAGCGTGCGGCGCCAAAGGCTCACGGTAGTGAAACGTCAGGCACTGGAAAGCTGAAACAAGGGTCGAGGTCTGCGTCTACGACAGAAGGCGAGAAGAAAGCGGCTAAGCGCGCTTCTAAAAAGAAGTTGACGAAGGCAGACGAAGAATAGAGATTTCACGATTTCAGTTTCAGATCTGAGACGCGGACGAAGGTTCAAGTCCAGGGATTTCCGAAAAAGACTTGAAAATTGAGATTTGAAAATTTGAGATCGCAGATTGGAAAGCAAAGAACTGGAGAATATTGTGGGTCAGAAAGTTCATCCTTACGGATTCCGCCTCGGCTATAACAAGGATTGGCACTCGCATTGGTTTGCCAAGAAGCAATATGGCGAGTTCTTGTTAGAGGATCTCAGGCTTAAACGCGATCTCAAACAACGCTTCGCCGGTGCGGGTGTTTCGCACGTCGACATCGAGCGCGCAGCAAACAGGCTCAAGATCATTATCTACACCTCGCGCCCCGGGATCATCATTGGGCGCAAGGGTGCCGAGATCGACAAGCTGAAGACCGATCTTTCCGCCAAAACGGGCCGCGAAGTTTTAGTTTCGATTCAGGAGATTCATAAGCCGGAATTGAATGCGCAGTTGCAAGCTGAAAAAATTGCAGCGCAACTGGAGAAGCGCATTGCCTTTCGTCGGGCGATGCGCAAGGCCGTTGAAGAGTCGCTCCGATTTGGCGCACAGGGAATTAAAGTGAAAGTTAGCGGCCGTCTCAACGGCGCTGAAATCGCCCGCAGCGAGTGGCATCTGCAAGGACAGCTTCCGCTGCACACCCTTCGAGCTGACATCGATTACGGTTTGGCGGAAGCACGAACCACGTTCGGCCAGATTGGCGTGAAGGTTTGGATCTACCG
>JALYXE010000147.1 GCA_030947265.1 Acidobacteriota bacterium | reverse complement strand
GTATTGAGGTTGCAAGGTTGCGCGATGAATTGCAGGCGGTGCGCGCCGAGGCCGAGGCGGCGAAGATAAATCTCGCCCGCATCGAGGGCGCAAAAAGCGCCGAAACTGAACGCCGGGATGCGGAGCTACATGAACAGCAGAGACGAGCTGGCGAAGCCACTCTGAAGCAGGCGCTGGCGAAGTATGGGACGGTAAAAGAAACATCCAAAGGCTTTCAACTGTTGCTACCCGAGTCCATCTGGAGTAGTCCGCGCGCTGCAAGATTGGTTTCGGCTGCTTCCGCGAAACTCGAACCGCTGTCCGCTCTGCTTGCAAGCAATCCGGATTACCAGATTCTGATAGAGGCCTACACTGACAGCAAAGGTGACGAAGTGTCGCTGCAACAGTTCACACAGGAACGGGCGCGCCAGATATCAGATCGTTTTCAGGAGGCAGGGGTTGATGCGTCGCGCATTCAAGCGAATGGCATGGGCGCAGCCAATCCACTGGCTACAAATGCGACGTTGAACGGCAGGGCCCGAAACCGTCGAACAGAAATTACGTTGGTCGTGATTCCACCTCGCAATACCGCCGCGAATCAGTAAGCAGTGTGCAGTGGGCAGTGTGCAGTGGGTAGTGAGCAGTTGAGAGCGGAAAGGCGCGGTAATTTAATATCTATTGGGCGCGTTCGCAAACTCTCAGTGCGTGGACTGTCTGATATATTTGTCTTGGTTTTTCTGCTCACTGCCCACTGGTCACTGCCCACTGCTAAGAGATGTCTCCACTCGAAGTTCTACAACTAGTCGGTTACTCGATAGGCGCAGTCTTGCCGCTATGGATGGGGACGCAACTAATTTCCCGTCGGCGGAGATTGAGCCCAACAGAGCGAGGGTTGTTTGCTCTCGCCCTTAGCATGTGCGGCTGGCACAGCAGTAATCTGATCATCACACTGCATGAGCTGTTTGGCCTTGGTTTCAACAACTGGACCACGCTGCTGCGATTTGCCGATACGTTAGCTGTCGTCAGTATTACCTTTGCTTACTCCTTCCTGCTTCACGTTCACATATATCTTTGGGCCAACTCCTCAGATCGGCCGCTTAAACAAAGCGAAAAAGTTCGAATTTATCTCTCGTACGTGCCCACCATCTTTTTGACAGTTGCGATCTACAAGATATGGACGGCCCCTTATGCGCCGATGCTCGCGAAGCTTCACTTCTTCGTGATACCGATGGCGATCTGGATTACCTACGTGTTGGGAGTTATTGCCATCACGGAATTACTCATTGCCAGGAAGAGACGGAACCTCAGCGAGCAGCGAATCATGTGAACACTCGCTGCTTCGTTTCTCGCTATCGGACTCGTCATTCTTGCTGCGCTGGCATTGGCTCTGGGGGAAGGCACGCAACTGGGTTTGTATCTCAAGACAATTGCGAATTTGGGATCTCTGCTCCCCTCGGCTCTACTTGGTTATTACATCTATCGGTACCGCTACCTGGAATTGATCATAGAAGAAAGTTTGATAGTCGCATCGTTTGCCGCCGTGGTTCTTACTATCTACATCTATGGTATACGCTCGATCGGCGATTGGATGACCTTGCGCTACGGCGTGCGCCCCGGCGTCGTGGAAGCTCTGCTGATACTCGGGCTGGCCCTTGCAGCTGCTCCTCTTAGGCGTTGGCTGGAGAAGCGATTTCATAAGTTGTTCGAACGTGAAGCCGCACTCTATCGTCAGATTGTTTCGCGGATTAGTTCGCATGCCGGGCAATACCAACAGTTGCCCGACTTGCTCGACTTCGTTCAGCAGCAGACGACGAAGGCTTTGGGACTACGCAGGGCACGCATAGTCCTTAGCGGTCTCGTAAGTTCACACGACGCGCACGAGGACTACGGTAGAGTCACCGGCGCCTCCGAGTCGGTAGTAACCCCATCCCGGGGTCCCCAGCCGGACGATCACGCTGGAATGGGAGCCTCTGGGGGCGCTCAGGTAGTAACCGAACCATGGGTCGCAGAGATTCTGAATCTCTCCGGTCGCGACAGTTGGTCGCCGATTGAAGGGAACGCTTTGCTTGACGCTCACGGATACGCGATCGGTTACCCGCTGAGGCGCGAAGAAAGAGTTTCCGGCCTTCTGCTGATAGATGCAGCTTCGGGAACGCTGACGCAGGATACGCGCTCCGTGCTGCAAATACTCGCGGGGCAGATTGCGATTGCGATTGAGGATTGCCGGCTAGTGGAGGAAAACGTGCGCCTCGAAAGAAGACTCGCTGAACGCGAACGTCTGGCAACGTTAGGACAGATGGCCGCCACGGTTGCTCACGAGATAAAGAATCCGCTCTCCGCCATTAAGTCTATCGCTCAGGTGATGGGTGAAGATGAAAGCCTGAGCCAGGAGTACGCGCGTGATTTGAGTCTCATCGTTGGTGAAACCGATCGATTGGGCCAGAGCGTGACTCAACTGCTGACGTTTGCGCGTAAAGAAACTCCGTCCGAACTACCCGCCCGAGCCGGCCAACTTATCCAGTCCATTGTGAGACTTTTTGAAGTGGGCGCCGACAAAGAAGCAGTAACGCTTAGCGTCAATATTGAACGAGACGAAGAGCTTGGTGGCGCCGCCGTTTCTGCCGTTAGGGTCGCGCTTTCCAATCTCCTCCTGAATGCCTTACAAGCCACTCCCTCTGGCGGTGAAATAGCTATCACCGAGAAGGTTCAAAACGGGTATGTTGTAATTTTAGTAGAGGACAGTGGATTGGGCATACCCGCTGATTTGCGCCAGCGCGTTTGGGAGCCCTTCTTCACTACGAAGCAAAGAGGAACCGGTCTGGGTTTGGCGATTGTTCATAAACGCATGCAGGAAGCTGGAGGAACGGCACGTCTCGTGCCAGGCGTTAACGGCGCAGGCGCCAGATTTGAACTGCGCGTGCCTTTGGAAGCGGATGCAACTGTCTAGTTGCATGACTCATTGTAGCCATCTGTAATGGAAGCTCAGGGTTAGGAAGGGGGCAAAGCGCAGCGCGCCCCCGCTGCGGCAGTAAGATAATGATCTTAGCCAAAGGTTTCATTCAGTGGGTAATTGAGAAAGTCAGAAGAGCGGGGGCATGCCCCCTTCTATGAAGCCGGGTCGTGTCAAGTGAGGGTCGGTTGATTGGTTCGACCTTCTATCCGAGCTGCCGCA
>JALYXE010000106.1 GCA_030947265.1 Acidobacteriota bacterium | reverse complement strand
GTAATAGCCCTTGAGAATGTTTTCGCCGCGCAAGACAATCTCGCCCAGTTCACCATTGGCCACTTCCCTGTCCTCCTCATCGACGACCTTCATCTCGTTTCCAATCGCCATGCCGCATGAACCTGGCCGCCGGCGTTGGTCGGGCGGGTTGAAAGTTGAACGACAAGTAGATTCCGAGAGCCCGTATCCTTCAATGACCAGGCAATCGAAGGTCTCTTCAAAACGTTGCAATACTTCGGTGGGAACGGGAGCAGAGCCGCACATTGCGAAGCGCAACTGATCAGTTTTCAACCCTTTAGGAACACCCTCCGGATAAGCACTAAGCAACATTGAAAGCATTGTTGCTACGGAGCCAAATGATGTGACCTCGTAATCAGAAACAATTTGCCAGAAACGCGAAGCTGAGAATTTCGGACCGATTATGGTCGAACCGCCGGCGTAGAGGGCCGACAAAGTCGTAACTGAAACAGCGTTCATGTGGAAGAGAGGCATAACCGTCAATAGCGAATCGTCTCTCGTGAATCCCAGCCACTGGCTTATCTGCCTGGCATTCGCAATCAGGTTCCCGTGTGTTAGCAGACATCCCTTCGGTTTACCTGTGGTCCCGGATGTGTAGATGATAATGGCTTCGCTATCAAGGTTGATGTCCGACAAACTTAAGTTTGTCGAACTCCCGCGGCCCGATTCTCCATCGAAATCACTTGTAGTCGATGCCTCGTCGTCAAATGGGATGACAGTTCGCAAATTTGGTACTTCGTTTCGAATGCTATCGATCGTCGCAGCAAAATCGGAATGGACCAGCAGCACCTTGGCGTCAGAATCCGAGATCACAAAAGCAACTTCGTCAGCCTTCAACAAACAGTTTACCGGCCCTGCAATCGCCCCCAGCTTCCAACAAGCAAAATAGGCAATGATGTATTCGAGGCTGTTTGGCAATAACAGGCTCACTACGTCGCCCTGGCCAACTCCGGTTGATGTCAACATTCGGCACGCCCTATTCACTGCGCCATCAAATTCGGCGAACGTAAACCGGCGCCCATCAGCTTCTGAAAAGAGAAAGTGTTTTTCCGGCGCCGCGTCCACGTGTTGTTTCAGTAGTTGCCCGAGATTTAGCGGAACATCCTGCGAAGGTCCAGTGATTTGCGGCAGTTCGGAGGTCATGTTCGGGCTATGGTATATTACGGTCTTATAAGAGTCATCCGCTTGTCATCCGGTCGCCCGCTAACGCCCAAAGCGACAGGCGAGAGTTTTTCCTATCGTCGTGTAATAACGAAACTCTCAATCTCTGAACTTTGTCGATCAACCAAACTTGAAGACTGATGGATACCTATCGTAACTTTATCGACGGCAAATGGGTGGAATCCGCTTCCTCACGCACTGTTTCCAATATTAATCCCGCAAATACTGACGATGTGATCGGATCGGTGAAACAAGCAACTCGGGATGAAGCTAAACGGGCCGTCGAATCGGCCGCGGAACAGTTTGCCCGCTGGCGCGCCACTCCTGCTCCTTCGCGCGGAAGAATTGTCGCGCGGGCTGCTCGCCTGTTGGAAGAACACAAGGAGGAGTTGGCCCAGATCTTAACTCGAGAAGAAGGCAAGACGGTGGCCGAATCGCGCGGCGAGTTACAACGCTCAATTAATGTCGCGGAGTTTTGTGCCGGTGAGTCTCGGCGGATGAACGGTGAAACAATCCAGTCTGAACTAACCTCGAACTTTGCCTATACCATAAAACAGCCGTTGGGAGTTGTTGCTTGCGTTACGCCATGGAATTTTCCCGTGGCGATTCCTATTTGGAAAATCGCACCCGCGCTGGTTGCCGGAAATACAGTCGTGTTCAAACCCGCGACTCTTACACCGGCTACCGCGGTGCGAATTGTTGAGATATTTGCGGAGGCGGGAGTGCCACCTGGAGTTCTAAATCTGGTGCTGGGATCAGGCTCGGAAGCCGGCGACGAGATTATCAATCACCCGGCAGTGAAAGCCGTTTCTTTCACGGGCTCAAACGAGGTGGGAATCCGTTTGTATGAAGAAGTGTCCAGACGCGGCGCCAAGGTCCAATGCGAAATGGGCGGTAAAAATCCGGTGGTGGTTCTGGAAGATGCGGACCTCGATCTTGCCGTCGAATCGACGGCGCAGGGCGCGTTTGGAT
>JALYXE010000096.1 GCA_030947265.1 Acidobacteriota bacterium | reverse complement strand
AGCTGTGTGGATAGTTCTCCCCGGGCAGGTAATACGGAATCAGGAGACCAGCGCAATCGCGTTTTCCCTTTTGCCCGACGATCTCCCGCCCTTGCTCGGCGGAAACCCGACGAAGCAACGCACCGTCCGCAAACTCTCTCGTAATCCAGGAGCTTGCCAAGGTGTCGTAATCGCCGGCCAGCAGCGGCACACCCCAATCGGGTTGTACACGTCCAGGGGAATCGCTGATCATTCTGCCTCACCTTCGACTGAATCGTTGATGCCGATTGCTCTTGCAACCGCAAGCGTAATCGCTCGCCCTCTAACAACATCGCGGGCTTCGCCGAGAACACCCGCAATTCTGACCCTTACATAAAATTTGCGATCGGTTTCGAAGCAGATCGTAAACTCGTCTGGAGAAACTGCATCCAACAGTTTGAGTGCGTCCTCTATTCGCTCGAGTGGTTGAAAGCGCCACTTCGGACGCCAGCTTCGACTCTCCATGAGGTACCGATTAGCTGACAAACGCCACCCCAGCACCCGTGTCGCGAGTTCATCGGTTAAACGGGCTTCGGTCATGACGAAGCCGCTGAATTCAACTCACCCGATTTTGACAACAGGCACACCCGACTTCTCACCAACGTCCCTTTGTCGCCAAGCGGGTGTTCTTGTCCTGACCTTGTTCGCAGTTCGCAAAGGTGTGGCTTGTCCTCGCCTCCTCCGAAGCCGGGTCGTTTTGAGGACTGCCTGTACTCGTCGAGCGTCATTGATCTCCTACAAGAATTGTGGGAGATCTGGCTACTGACTAGCGTTGCATCTAATGCGCGCTTATCGTGCCAATTCGATGCAACAAGCGAACCCTGGACGCGGACCCGGTTTGAGCAAACACTAACGATATCGTTCTCTCAACGTTTGGCCGAGAATGCCCGGCTTTCGGGCGTAAAGCGTGAGGTCTAAGGGTCTACTGGTCAGACTTTCTTAAGGCGCGATGTACGGCGCCCCTTCGAGTTGAACGTCTTCGCGCGACGACCTCAGACAGGTTTACTGCCCTACTAGCTTCCTTAATCCACCGCCATATCGTTGTTCGTTCACCAAATAATCCCGGTTGTTGTCCGATCTCTTGCGTACTCATACGTCGAAAAAGATATAGAGCCAGCGCCTGAAAAGTCGGACTTTCATAGTCGAGCTTCTTTTCTTCTCGCAAAACCCCGTATTGAATCGCCTCTGCTTTCAGCTGCCGAAGCGCTTGTTCGAAAGACACAGAAACTTGGTCACGTAAATGTGTCTCTAAAACTTCCCATGAGAAAAATGGCCGCTCGAATCCGATCGCGTGTGGGATTGGCAATGAGAACGTCAACGTAGTTTCTTTGAAATCGTTTTGGGATACTATTAGCAGCGGCAGGAAGTCTGGACGGCTCAGTCTTAACGTGGGCTGCCTGAACCATGTGTCCAAAACGCCACGAACTTCATCTTCGATCCAGGTGCCTTCAACCCCAAAGCTTATGGCCCAGTAACTAGCGCTGCCGGCGAGCAAAGGCGCAAGCTTTGCCGTTTCGACAGTTGGGAAATCGCGTGTCAGAACCGTTGGATGAAGGATCTGCAGGTTTTTTCCGATCAGCTCAATCTCGTACTCACGGAGACTCTGAAATGCCTCGGGGCACAGGTTGTTAACAACTCGCAAGAAGTTCTGGCGCAAAAGACGGTTTTGAATCGGATTAATGACTTTCGGCTGAGTGCGAGAACGCGGCATGTAGAACCCTGGTGAACCTTGCCATATAAAGTAAGATTCTACAATCTCGTTGAATATTCCCTTGTAACCGATTTCAGAGAGCGCGGTCAGCTGCCCGGGCGAGAACCCGAACATTCTGTGCTGACGAGCCGTTACGGTCAGTGATTCGAATCGGAACTCTACCATCTGCAAATCCGCAATCAATCAGCAGCGCCTTCACCTCGCGAACGATTCCAGCTTCACCGCTCGCTGCCCATCATGGGCGAAGAATCGCTCTGCGTGGCGCTGACCATCGCGCGCTCCGCGCCGTCAAAGCGGATCTGGCGATTGGTGGTCTTCAATGGCGTGCGTTCATCCCATTGAAATTTACCCTCCTTGGTGAATAGCGCGAATAACCGTACCGAATCATTCAGGGCTATGGCGCTATTGAATTTAGAGATCACGCTGTCGATCAGCTTGCGATCGTTTTCTCCGGTAGGGATTAGTGTTTCAGTCTGACACGCGGCTACGAAGGCGCCGCAAAACAGAATCGCCGCCAGCCGATACCTCATTCAGGCATAGTAACCCGGCAGGCGGCGATAGGATTGAAAGAGGGTTCGGTAGAAAACTCGCCTTTAAGGCTTTGTTTGAAACCCTTTGGATTTTAATCGTGTTGCTAGCCACCTTGGCTTTCTACTCCCGAGTGGAGAAGCGGCAATTCTATGCACAACAGCGTCCACAACGGCTTCGGTGGTTATCCGTATTTCTCGGGCCACCATGCTTTGAGCAGGAACATCAATAGACGGTCGGAATAGTGCCGTCTGGTGCCGACCTGGATGCCCTGGTAAAAGACCGGCTCGATCCACCCTTCTAGTGCCCTTCCCACAGCCTCATCCAGGAATTCGTCATGCATTTCTCTCCGCAGCTGAATGAAGATTGTCCGGTATCCCGGATCCTTCTCCAACCAGTGGTAGTGCCGCCGCCGTCCGATGTTGGCTGCCCAGGCGGCCATGGAGAGGTTGGGTGGCTCGGAAAGCATTTAAGAAGGCAGCTTGCCGGGCGCCGGCCTTTCAATATTGCGCGCCGCCCCCCACACAACGTCGAAACAGTGGTTCAGATTTGTACAAAAATGGCGCAGGGTCAAAGCGAAACGGTTTAAGTGCTCCTGTGGCATCAGACGACCTGACCCTAGCCGTGCGGCTTACTATCCGGATCGACCGAAACATTTTGGTGATCCTTCGCGAAACCGCTGCTCGAGCCAGCAGTTCACGTTCCGGCATGCCTGTGTGACGGCGTGGTGTTTGTTGTGC
>JALYXE010000083.1 GCA_030947265.1 Acidobacteriota bacterium | reverse complement strand
GACGTGTTTGAGCCTTTGTCGAAAAACTTTCGCGTGATTGCCGTTGACTTAAAAGGCTTTGGTTTTTCCGAGAAACCTGATGGCGACTATACGAGGCGGGCCCAGGCAGCGTTGATTACGCACTTGCTCGATTATTTAAAAATCGAAAAGACCTGGTTGTGCGGCAATTCAATGGGCGGCGAAGTCTCGCTTAACTTCGCCCTGCAAAATCCACAGCGCGCTGCCGGCTTGATTCTAATTGACAGTGCGGGCGTGGCAGTAGATGGTGGCAACTCACTGGCGCCTCGCTATCTTCTTCTTCCTGTCGCTGGTCGCATTTTGACCGCATTGGCTTTGACTTCCGATAAACTCGTGCGCGAAGGCCTGGAGAAAAGTTTCTACGACGACGGTAAAATTACAGATGAGCGAGTAGCTTATTATTATCGTCCACTGCAAACACGCGCCGGCCAACTGGCGGCCCTACGCGTCCGCGCGCAGGCGGCACAATTTCCGATCGAACAAGACCTGGGCAAAATTAACGCGCCGATTTTGATCATCTGGGGCGCGCAAGATGAGCTTATTCCGTTGGCTGTAGGGCGCAAAATGAACTCGCTCATCAAAGATTCGAAACTAGTCATAATCGAGAATTGCGGTCACGTGCCCCAGGAAGAAATGCCCGAACGAGTTTCCGAGGAAATCACGAAATTCATCCGTGCGTTCAGTCAACTATAAACGGTGGCGCAGTTTGAGATAGAGACCACCTCAGTCAAAGTTGCTCGAGAGTAAGCCAACTGTCAAACTGCCAACTGAATTGCATGCTGACAGAGGCACCCAGGTCACGACTCGTATTTTTGAGCCGATCTACAGCGAGCGAAAAGCAGAATGAGAAGTTACCACTTATCAAACTCCACTGACAGGCCGCTTTGATGATGAGGTGTGATTGTGAATTGCCCTGTGTGCAAGACTGCTAAATTGCGCTTAAACAAGTTAGAGTCAGATCTCTCCTCGCTAAGCTGCGCTAATTGTGGTGGGAACTGGATACAAGGCAAACAGTATTGGGAGTGGCTGGAACAGCACGGAGAGAATTTACCGGAGTTGAAAGGTCAAAGTAATGATCTGCCTCTCGCTGAGACACAAGAGCACATTGACTGCCCTGAATGCGGTTGGCGGATGGTGAAGTATATGGTGGGACGCGGGATTGGTTTCGCCTTGGATCATTGTCATGGTTGCAAAGGGATTTGGTTAGACAAAAATGAATGGGAGGTGTTAAGAAAACGCAATCTGCACGATGATCTCAATTCAATCCTTACGGCATTCTGGCAAGGCGAGGCGTTGAAAGAAGAGAGAAAGAAGCGCCTGGAACGGATCTACATTAACAAATTTGGGGTTGATGATTATGAGGAAATCAAGAGAGTAAGGGCATGGCTTAGTGGGCATCAGAAGAAACAGGAGTTGTTGGCCTATCTGACTGATGAAAACCCTCTTGATGTTTGATTCCCTGAGAGCTGCGGTCTCTGCCAAGTTACCGCTTCCGAGCGACTCTGCCATGGCATTTGTTTCTCTAACACGTTTGCGAGTTAGGTCTTACCGCTATCTACTGCAGTTCATCTGGCGAGCGTTGCAGACCGGGCGGCAGGCGGAACTGTCCTCTGGCTTCCTCAGCGGCAAGTTACTCCGTGAATCAAAAAACACTTTTTGGACGCTCACTGTCTGGGACAACGAAGCCAGCATGCGGACGTATCGTAACGCTGGCGCGCACCGCGGTGTTATGCCCAACCTGCTCGAATGGTGTGACGAAGCATCTGTCGCACATTGGAATCAGGAAACTCCGGAGCTTCCCAACTGGCAAGACGCACATCAGCGTATGGTAAAAGAGGGAAGACGGTCCAAAGTGAATCATCCTTCACTGGCGCATGCAAATGATCACATCGCAGCCCCGCGGCGTAGTCGTATTGAACGAATACTGAAACCTGCGCGGTAAATGAGACCTCTTAAAATGGCTTTTGAGTTCCGCAAGTCGATTTGTTCACTAGAGTTTTAGAACCACGCCGAGGATCTCGGATCCAATGATAGAATTCAAAATCACGGTTCGTAACGGAGTATGTCTATCGGGGATTCGGTTGTCGGACAAAGCGGCGTTGCTGGAACATCTTCACTCAAGAGATGTTTACGCAACGACCCTGAATATTCCCCATATTCGGAGACAGATGCCGACTGGTGGATTCAAAAGAGAATCGAGCACACCAAACTATTAGGTAAAGAGGCCACCTTCGCTATCCGCGCAGCTCAGGACAATCTGATTGGCGTAGTCGGTGCTGATGGCCTGGAGTTGGGCAATACCCACAGTGCCCACAGGGCCGAGATCGGTTACTGGTTGGCCAGGCCTTTCTGGAGTCAAGGGATTATGACTGACGTTGTGAGAGCTTATGTCGAGTACGCTTTTGGCGAATTGCCATTGCTCAGACTGACTGCGCACGTCCTGGAATTTAATGCAGGCTCTGCCCGCGTGCTGGAAAAGAATGGATTCCAATTGGAAGGCAGCCTGCGTCAGCACTTCCGCAAAGATGGTCAGTTTCTTGACGCCCGCTTCTATGGGTTGTTGAAGAAGGATGTGCTAAACCAGACACTAGATGGGCGGTAAAGACCCGACTTCGTTGACAGGACAGCAATGGGAGCAACCCGTCAGCCTTTGGTCTTTTTTATGCTTGAAAAAATCGACGATTCGTGGCAACGATTTATTGCCTGGCGCTTTGAACAGGGATGAAATTATGAGGTTTTTCATGTTGCAACGGAAGTTTCTACCAATCACGAAGTGTTTTGTGGTCCTGCTGTTTTGCTTCTCGAGCAGTTGGTACTGCGCAGCGAGCTACGCGCAAACGAGTCAGCACACGGCAGAACTGAAGCAGCGGCTAAATGCCTTAATAAAGGAAACAAAGTACACCGAGGCGCTGCCTCTGTTGGAACAGCTTGTCGTCGCCGAACCAGACAATGCCGACATGCATTTCCATCTTGGATTCGCATTGATCGCGACAGCCCACAACACGAAGGATGATGCCGCACGTAAGGCTTTGCGGACGCGTGCGCGCAAAGAGTTTATAAGAGCAAAAGAGTTGAACATCTCTGAGCCTGTAGTAACTGCGATTATTGAGAGCTTGCCACCTGACGGCGCTGATGGCCCGGCGTTTTCCCGGAACATTGTGGCAAATGCGCTGATGACCAAAGCCGAGGGTCTTTTCTCACAAGGCAGACTCGACGAGGCCCTTAAAAACTATCAGAAGGCATTAGAGCTTGACCCAGCGCTATACCATGCTGCGCTTTTCTCCGGCGACGCGTACATGCAAAAAGGAGACTTTGCGCAAGCTGAAAACTGGTACCAACGAGCTATTGCCATTGATCCGAACCGAGAGACTGCTTATCGCTACTCGGCAACGCCTTTGATGAAGCAGGGAAAGACTGAGGCAGCGCGTGACCGCTACGTGGAGGCTTTCATTACCGAGCCCTACAATCGCTTTTCAGTCGCCGGGCTGACTCAATGGGCGCAACTCACAAAAACCGTTTTGGCGCATCCAGAGATCGACATTCCGACCAACGTGACCTTTGACGACAAGGGTGATGCGAAGATCAATCTCGACGCCGGCGCACTACTCAGCGGAAAAGATGACGGGTCATTCGCGTGGATCTCTTACGGGGCCACGCGCACGAGCTGGCGAAAAGAAAACTTTGCCAGGCGATTTCCCAACGAGCCCGTCTACCGTCACACTCTGGCGGAAGAAACGGATGCCCTGCGCAGTGTTCTCTCGGTCGCAGCTTCGGAGAAGAAAATAAAGACTCTGAGCCCTTCACTGACGAAGTTAAAGAAGCTTAACGACGAAGGATTGCTCGAAGCTTACATCCTGCTGGCGCGAGTTGACGAGGGTATTTCCGAGGACCATCCCGCGTATCTTAGAGAAAACCGCGAGAAACTTCGTCGTTATGTGATGGAGTACGTTCTAACCGGAGGCGGGAATTAACAGTAAAGAGATTTGCGCCGAACTTCGTTGCGGAGCGCTAAAAAGCTGGTAATGAAAATAGGGGGGCCAAACATTTCGCTGGCCCGCCTCTGGATTTCCAGCTCTAACCGAGCTAATGAGTGGTTTTCTTGGATTCATCGCTGTCACTCTTCTTCACGTAGACTTCACCACGCGGCGTCAACCCTGCTTTGTTGGCGAGGGTAAATACTACCGAATCCACCAAGTCCTTATTGTCCAGACGAAAGCTGGTAATTCCCGACACGCGCGTGTCAGGATCGCTATACTGAAGAGTCAGATAGCGGACTTTGGTTTTTATGAAGCCGAGAGGAAATCCAAAGTAGGGAATGTTGCTGGCGACGGTGGCCGCCGAGGGTCGCCGTTTTCGGGTATCTGCAAATGCCGAGTTCACGGCACTGTATGGGATGAAAAAAACTTCCCGCTGCTCATTATTGCGAAAAAGCAGACGTCGATTGGTGTCGTCGAAGCTGAGCGTCCCGTCCATCGTTTTATTGTAGCCAAAAACGCCCCCCTCATATTTCGCTTTCACTGTTTGGGGCGCCGGAGCAGGCACAGCCTTTGACGCATCCGTTGTTTTCCTTGTTTCAATATTCCGTGGCCGCTGCGCGCAAACCGCCACACAGATTCCCACCGTCAATAACATGATTCCGATTAACTTCATTCGTAACACCTCCCCGGCATTTCATTAATCTTCATTGCTACTTAGCAAAGGGACGCACTCGTTCCACCGCTTCTTTAAAATCAGAATCAGCCGGTGCAAGAGTCAAACCCTTTTGATACGCAGCCAATGCTTTTGCATATTGTTTGGTTATTTCGTAGGCATAACCAAGCTCGCGATAGACGTTGATGTCCTCCGGCGATTTCTGAGCGGCGGTTTGTAACGCGGCAATCGCTTTGGGAAAATTTTTGGCGCGCGACTGAGCAATGCCCAGCAAATAAAACGTTACCGCTTTAGCATCCGGTGCCTGTGTGGCCCGCTCCAGGGCGGCCGCGGCGCGCGGGTATTGCTCCGAGCCGATCAGTGCCTGACCGAAAAGCGTGACCGCTTCCGCATCTGTTCTGATCTTGATTAACCCTTCACCTGCGCGAACCGCACTTAGATAATCGACCGCAGCCTTTGTGCTGTCGGTGCTGAGCGCTGCCCGTCGCAAATAAGCGGAGGTCAGCAACGTCCAGGCGGCATCGAAACGTGGATCATTAACTGTTGCTCGGTTGAGTGCGGCAATCGCGCCATCAAGATCCTTCTTTCCAATCGCAATCTGCCCCAGATAGAAGAGCGACAACGAATCTTTTGGATTGGCTTTAACGACGGCGTTCAAAGTTCGTTCAGCCTCAACCAGCTTACCTGTCTTGTATTCTGCCAGGCCACGGAAGTAGAGCATTGCAGGATCCGGAATGACACCTGGACGTGTCGTGGCAGTCACGAGCAAAGGCAGGGCTTGATCGAATTTTTCAGCGAGTACGAAGGCTTGCGCCAGCGCGTCCGCGGTGTTTGGGTCTTCGCGCTTTAAACCTTTTTGAAGATCGAGGGCTTTCTGCAAATCGTCGGTGGCCTGCGCATACTGTTTGAGGTTCAACTCGGCAAAGCCGGCTATCTTCCAGGCTTCCGAGTCATTGGGAAACTGCCCTGCGATATCCTTAGCTTCCTTTGCTGCTGCAGCGAATTGCTTTTGTTGCAGAAGTTGATAGGCATGAGAAGTGTCTCCGACCCCAACTGTATTTACCACCGGCTTCACAGGTTGTACATCAATCAGTGGCCGGTTCGAATTGTTCCTCGCCGTTGGACTCGCTTTGGGTTCCGGGCGCAGCAACGGTTCCTCGGCAGGCTTCTCAGGCTGTCTGACGCGTCTCGGCCTGCTGGATTGCGCAAATGCAAATCCCGTCAGGCTGAGAACAATGGTGGCTAAGAGAAGAAGCTGTCTGAACAATCTATTGGTCATATTGATTCCCCGGGGGAGAGGATTTATTACGGTTACCGTAAATAAGTAAGGCAAAAGGGCACATTTTCGGATGCCGCCGGCGCTGTTTTAGTTTGCCTGACTCCAATGTAGCGCAAGTTATTTGGTTCGACAAACTGCAGTTTGTCGCCTCCTCTGTCGTACCGGCTGCAGCTTTGGCCCCACGCGGAAGCTTCGAAGCGAAAAGACGTTGAAGGTCGTCCAGAGCTCACGACAAACTGGATGTCGGAACGCAGTTGCCGGAGCAAAAGAAAAGCGACCGGCCCACATCGCGAGCCGGTCACTATATGTAGGACAGACATTCCTGTCTGTCTGTAAATGAAGGACAGGCAGGAATGCCTGTCCCACGTTAGAAGTTGAGTTTCAAGCCAAACTGAAATTGTCTCGGGTCAAAAGATGCGGTAGGCCGGCTGAAATAACGGCCATTGCCCGCGCGCCGGCCAAAGGCATTGACCGCTGTGAAGAAAGGTGCCGCTGCCGCTTCATTAAAACGGTTAAAGAGATTGAAGCCTTCGGCGATGATGTCCAGACGCCGACGCTCACCGAAGGGAATGGAACGCATGAGACGCATGTCAAGGTCGGCATATCGATGAGTTATCCCCGTGTTACGTCCCAGGCTGCCATTCACGGGAAGAGCTGCCGGACAAATTGAAGACGTCGGGCCCGGAACGCATAATGTGCCGTCAGCGGCAACGCTCGGCCGTTCATTGGTGCCCTGTAGATCGAAATTCTGATCAACGCCGCTCAGAATATTAAATGGCCGGCCGGACGACATTTCGAATATTGGAGCGAGCGTGAAGTCGGCCAGAAAACGCCTTGCTCCACTATCCGAATGACGCCATGCCGCCGGTGACGTTACCAGGCCGCTGAAAACAAATCGATGTCGCTGATCGAAAAGCGAATCGGCACGATCCAGCCTCAAGTTGCGATTGTCCTGAGGTTTCAAAAGTGTCTGAAGGTCAGATGAATCATCGATCGAGTGGGACCATGTGTAAGAGGCCAGAAACTGAATGTTGTTTGAAAATCGTCTTTTCAGGTCCACATTCAACGCGTGGTAGAGGGAGTTGCCGATGGACGACTGCGCGTTCACATCCCCGAAAGGCGCGATGACACTTGTCGGAGTAGCAAGCGAGCCCGCGAGGTTTGCATCAAACGCAGACTTGGGAACGCCAAAGGCTTGCACCAGAAAATAGTTTGGCCCGCTGGGACGGAAGAAGTTAACTGCCGCGGGAGAAACCACTCTGCCTCGTGGCCCCTGAACGATGAACCCCGGGATGATTGTAACGAAAGTCTCACCTGTAAAAGAGTTTGTGAACGATGAACCAGGAGTTGAGCCTGGAGTCCCAGGCGCGGTTGGGAAGGATGTCGCAAGAACAGCTTCGCCAAAGCTAGTGGGTCCACGGTTAGCGAATCTTTGGAAGTTTGCTACCAGCAGATCTCCTCTTACGACATTCACGTCGATTGGCAGCGGCAGATGATGCGCGCCAACAAATAGATAGCTGGCGGAAAGTGACATGTTCTTCGTAATCTGTCGCTCTACACCGAAGTTTCCCTGATTCGCATAGGCGTATTCAAAATCCTTTTTGACGGGAAGTGTGAAGGGAAGCAAGGTTCCGAATCCCGGGAAAGTCTGATCGTTGAAACGCTGCCTGCCTGCCTGATATTCAGCGCTGGAAGCAGCGCCGGGAGTACAGTTAACGCCTGGCCGGGCACCCGGAAAATTACAAACAACCACGCTTCCCTGGAATACCTGAACAGCATTCAAAAGCTGTCGGAAATCAGGGCTTCCGGAAATCAATGTGGATTGTTGTTGCTGCGCGGCGTCACCGATGTCAGAGTTAAAGGCCACGGCAAGCAGCGGATGGTCATAGAAGATGCCGAAGGCAGCGCGAATAACCGTCTTTCCATTATTCTGAGGGTCCCAGGCGACTGCCAGCCGCGGAGCCCAGTTGTTCTTGTCGCGGGGAAATCCCTGCTGCACGTTCAGCACTCCCTGGGCCGCCAGCAGGTCCGCGGCTGATAGATTAATTCCGGATAGTGGATCTGTGAAAGGCACCGTTGAAATCTGATCGGTCACCTCGTAGTCGTAACGGACGCCATAGTTCAGCGTGAGGTTTGGTCTGATCTTCCAAGAGTCTTGCGCGAAGAAAGCCAACGGCTTATTGGCAATCCTGCTTACGGGATTTCCGTATCCCTGGATAAAGCTGCCCGGGAAGCCGAGACCGTATTGCTGGACCGGCGTGAAATCGGGCGGTGCACCAATACCGGGAACTGTTGGGAAAGCAGCCAGAGTCGTTGCCGATAGACCGCCGAAATTGAAGAGTCCCGCAAAATTTAATTCGAATGTTGCCTCGGGAATCCTGACGAATGCGATGTCCCCGCCAAACTTGAGTGTGTGATTACCGGCAACGAGATTCAGGTTGTCGGTCCATTCGTAGCGTGTCTCAGTGCGAACTACTGGAGAGAACAACTCACGGCCAATGAATGCGGTGTCTGAAATGTTGAAGGCAACTGCGTCTCCATTTTGCGATCTAAAAGTCGCGCGGCGTTCGCCGAAGTTAAACCTCAATTCGTTAACCATGGTGCTCGACAGGGTGGAAGTCAAACTGGAGACTGCCGAAAAGTCGCGCAGTTTCTGAATTCCTGTCCGAGAAAAATCGTTCTGGCCCAGAGACTGATTCTGCGATTCCACCTGAATTCCACTGATCTGGCTCGGGTTGTAGCCAAAGCGGAAATTGAACAGGTGGTCTTTGGTGATTGCGTGGTCAAGGCGAAATGAGTTGTAAGTAGTTCTGTCAGTGACTGGAAATATTCTTAACAGTTCATTCAGCGGTCGAAATGCAATGCTTGAATTCGGCACCGGCAAGCCGGTAAGGAAAAACCGACTGCCTACCGGCGTCCCCGGCGTTACTCCTGGCACGCTCCCTGTGCTGAGCAGGGGATTAGACCCTGTCAAAGCAGTAGCGCTGCCGCTTCCGGCGAGGTAAGCGTATTGAACTCCCGCATTGATGAGCGCTGGAATACCCGACCCCAGGAGACCATTGATGTATGAAGCCTGCTCGGGTCTCAGATTGCGCACGGTCTGCGCCGGGAAACCCGGGGCGAGCGGTGGCAAGGTCACCGACGCTGTCAGGCCCTGTGCGACATTGCTGGTGAAGAACCCAGATTCGTCGCGGCGCCGTTGCTCAAAAGCGAAGAAGAAAAAGGTGCGATCGCGATCGAATGGACCACCGAGCGTTACACCATACTGAGTTCGCCTGAAGGCCGGTTTTGCGATGGGCGCAAACGGATTGCGCGCTTGAAAACTCTTATCTCGGAGGAAGCCAAAAACATTTCCGCGAAAATCATTTGTACCGCTTTTGGTGACAACGTTAACAACTCCACCGGAGGAACGTCCAAACTCAGGTGCGAAGGAATTAGTGACAACCTGAAACTCCTGCACCGCTTCCTGACTAACCGTGGAGCGGGCGGCATTGACCGAGTTGTCGGTGTTGTCCGCGCCGTCTACCTGGACCAGATTAGATCGTCCACGCTGGCCACCAAAATTCAGTCCCGTGGTCGGTGCCGGTCCGATGGGACGGCCGTTGTCGCGACTCACAGTTGAAGTCGTTAGCGCGAACGCCAGATAATTTCGTTCATTGATAGGAAGGTTATCGATGCGTTGCTGGTCCACCGTGGTGGCTACTGCTGTTTTGGAAGTCTCCACCAACTCGGTGGTCGCTCCGGAGATAGTTACTACCTCGCTAACCTGTCCCACTTCCAGCGCCACGTCCAAATCCGCATTTTGCCCGACAGTGAGCTTCACCGCCGGCAAAACCGCCTTCTTAAAGTTGGGGGCTTCTACTGTTACCTCATAGTCACCTGGAGTGAGATTGACGATCTGATAATAGCCGTCCCCATTAGTGGTAGCATCCTTGCTCGTGTTAGTCGCCGGATTACGAGCAGTAACAGTTGCGTTTGTGACTACTGCCCCGGTGGCATCGCGAACGAAACCTCGCAAGTCGGCCGCGTTGGATTGTGCCTGGCCGAAAGCCAAGCTTGATCCAAGAAGGGCATAACCAACTGTAACGATCAAAAGAGTAGTTATTCGGATCGGACTAAACCACTGCGTAGGAAACGCAAACATGATCTGATTCTCCTTGTTTTAAGTTAGGGCCGGTCGAACAGGTAAGAACCGCTTCTACCAATTGAGAACTAACGAGCGAGTTTCTCCAGATTGTTGAGACCGCAAAGTTTCCGAATGTCCACGGCAGCCCGGGAGCGTTTCGGTCGTGGTTAGTAAATCAACGACCCTTGAGACAGGCGCGGGGAGCACTAAAGACATGATCGCTCAGCCTTTTTACTCTATTCACATCCCGTCTGGCAAGCATTAAAATTCCTTCTGTCACGACGACAGATCCAGGCGAGTGGTATTAGTCGTCTGGCAGTAATCAGCCGGCAGAAGCTCCCACTTCTCGGCTCGAATAATGGCGCGTGGCGCGTGCAAGCTTCCGCCGAAGACCAGCGCTTATGCCAAAAATGAAAATGGCTGCTTCAGCCAAACGCGGAACAAATGCGGCGCGTCGTAGAACGCCCGAGACGCGCAAACGCTGGTTGAACCTTTTAAAATATTCTGCCCTGTATTCGCCTGCCAGAGACTCAAACGCTGCGTTCTTCCGAAGCCGTACAAGATGGCGGCCGATTATGTCAGCGGCAACTTGTCCACTCTCCAGGGCCATCAACATGCCGCTCCCGGTGAATGGATCAATAAAAGCGGCAGCGTCCCCCACGGTAAGTAATCCGCTCGCCGGGCAAGGGTTTCTCGGTCCAAAACTATCCAGCGAAACGCTGAGCCACCGCGAGTGGGCGCGGGCCGCCGCTAGCGTATAAGCAGCTCGCACGTTTTTCATGACAATCTCGTGCAGAACGATTTCCGGATCTGACCCATGACGGCGGACGTCCTCGGCAGAAACGATGAAGCAGAGGTTGCTAAGTCCGCCCTCAACACCACTCAAGCCACCGTACCCCCCGGAGTAAAAATAAATTTCGCAGGCGGCATTGGCGACGCGAGCATTTGCCAGGTGCGCTTTAAAGGCAACCAGAACAGGTCTTGCCACCTTTTTTTGAGTGACGCGGCTTTGCTCGATCTGGCGATCCACTTGCCGATCGACTTCCCGAGCTAAGGCCCGAACTCTGCCTGTGGCATCGATCGTTACTAACGCCGGGTAATCGCTGACAATATCACCAACCACGTCACGAGTTTTTACGCGTACACCACAAACTTGTCTGTGCTCTTGAATCAAGAGATTCGCATGCGCCTCTTCTAAAACCATTACACCGGCGCTTTTCGCTCGTTCCAAAAGCTTGTGGTCCATCTCACTGCGGCTTAAACCAAGTGCCCGGGTGCCAGACTTAAACCATTCGCTTGGCACCGCGACATTATCTCCTTTGCGAGAATAAAAAACTGTTTCAGACAGCGAGGATCCGCCCGAGTCAATCATCTGGTCCAAAACTCCAAGCCGTTTGAAATGCGTGAGACATTCAGGAGAGATGAATTCACCGCACAATTTCGGACGCGGGAACTTCTTCTCTTCGATGAGCAATACTCGCGCTCCATTCAACGCGAGCTGAATCGCGGCGCTGGTGCCTGCGGGGCCGGCGCCGGCTATTGCAACGTCGAACGTGTTTGAAGAAGCCAGCATTAAATTTGGTCGCGGCGAAAAGTTTAACACCATGGTTCAAGACCGAGCTAACGAACGATACTATATAATGCATGGTTATGTTCGATCAGTTTAGCCGGCGAAGCCTGGAACTCGAGCACCTCGATAAGGGTGACTATACACCTGAGGAATATGAGGGCTGCATTGTCGAACTGCAGCGAGTGAACCGATGGTTGGGCGACGCGCGCGCGCTGCGGGATTCACTGCTCGTGCATATCGAAAATCTGAATTCCCCGGGGTTTTCAGTTGTAGACATTGGTGCCGGCTCGGGCGAACTGTTGCGGGTGATTGCGGATTGGGCACGAAAGGCTAATCGAAAAGCACAGCTCAGCGGCGTTGAACTAAACGCGCGGTCAGCAAAAGCAATCTCCGAACACTCCCAAAGCTTTCCGGAAATCAAAGCTGTTCGCGGTGACGCGTTTCGCCTCCCTTTCGCAGATAATCGATTCGATTACGCAATTTGTTCGCTCTTTACACATCACTTTAAAAATGACGATGTAATCTTGCTCCTGAGAGAGCTTGAACGGGTAGCGGTTCGCGGTATTTTCGTAATCGATCTTCATCGTCATCCCATTGCTTACTATTTTTTTACGAGTGTCGGCCGTTTGTTTCTGCACAACCGTCTGGTTCGTGAAGACGGTGCGCTCTCGATCCTGCGAAGTTTCGTGCCTCAGGAATTGGAAGAACTGGCACACCGCGCCGGGCTTGCAGAAGTGAAAGTCACGCGCCACTTCCCCTATCGACTCGTACTTGCGGCTTCGCCGCAGTGCGCGGCGGCAAAGCCGCGACTTCAATAAAGATGGTAGAAGATTGCCCGCAACCAAGTTAATGCAGTTTTATTCAGGCCCTCTAGCCGAACTATTTTTCAATCCCACAAACGTCGGCGACGCAACGGCACCCTGCTTTGTGGGCCGCTCAGCATCGTTTCAGTGTGGCGCCAATTTGCGTATTTCGCTGGATGTGGACGCTTCGCAGCGAATCGCAGAGGCAAAATTCAAGGCCGCGGGCTGTAGCGTCTTAGTAGCTTCCGCGTCGTTGTTGATAAGTCAAATTCTTGGCAGAACGACTGGAGAGGCCGCCGTCCTGGGCCAGAATGCCGGGTCCATAACGGCACAGCTCAACGCAATCGGGGCAGGACGAAGTGAGTGTGCCGCGATAGCGTGCCAGGCTTTGGTCGCGGCGATTCAGGCGTACAGCGATGAGGTAAGAGATAGTTGGGAGGGCGACCAGGCGCTGATCTGCACCTGCTTTGGAG
>JALYXE010000065.1 GCA_030947265.1 Acidobacteriota bacterium | reverse complement strand
TCCTGGATGGGGCCGCCGCGCACCGCAAGCGCTTCAGCGTCTTCCAGAGTAACGTCCTTGTTGCGTCTCCGCGCAGCATTGAGCGCTTCTACGCTGGAGAAATCATCAATGGAAAATTTTTGCACTGCGAAAGCGTTGGTGCCGATGTTGGCGATCTTCTCATCGACATAAGCGTTAAAGCCTTCTATCAGCGACACGACTACAATTACTGTCGCCACTCCGAAAATCACGCCCAGCAAGGTAAGAAACGACCTCAGCTTATGGCCGAGTATTGATGATAAAGCCAGCTTCAGAGCTTCCAGAAACGGCATGTACAACCTGCGAACGAAGCAATTACTAGGATCCCCCAGTACTTACGAACAAGTTAGAAGGAGGTTTCAGTAACAGCGCAAATTGATCTTCAACGTTAGCGCCATTTGCGTTGTCTTTCGATATTTGCCGCGGGTGTTTCTAATTCCGCTCTTATTTTCTTGGCAACTTCTCGAGGACTAGCTCGTAGGCGTTCTTCACAATTCCTTCAACTCACGTTCCGGCAAGACATCGAAACGCTCGAGCGCCATCAGTGATAACGGGCGACATAGGGCGCGGGCACGATTCCGTCCCGTTCGGTCAACTCGGCAAACGTTACGGGTGACACTTGAAAAACATACGACGGTCCGAGGATGGATCAAGAGCAGCGACCGCAAACATTTTGTTACCCATACGAAAAAGTAGATCCCTTTCCCACTGCACATCCTCGGTTACACGTGGAAGCGACAAGCAGAATTTGCGAACGGCTTCGACGTCCATTTGTCGGTAAATCGTAAATGAATACGTTAAACAACATCGCAAAGAGGACGGAACGCCGGCTCGACTACGTAAACACGATCGTTCCAGATGGTTCGTTCCAGCGCCAGGTATTGTTCTTGTCCTGGAGATGCACGCCACCCAACCAGAGATCGATTCCGTTCAGTGCCACGAAATCGGCTTCGCCTCTTAGGGCAGACCTCCCTAGCTCGGTTAACTCAAACCTGGTTTTGCGGATACGATCGAGTGATAACCTACTTCTGTCATGCCCGCCGTTCATTTCCTTAGAGGCATTCTCGCCATTCTCGAGCTTGAGCAAGGGTTGTTTCGCTAGCGTCACCCGCTGTAACGCGAACCAAAACTGAGCGTCGCCCAGACCATACACCGGTTCAGCGTCGCCGAATCTGGGAAATACATCAATGAAGCTACTCAATCCGCCATTGATGAGTTCAAGGCCTAGATTTTCAATTGCGCCCAAACCATTCCTGGTGGATGGAAATCTCCGGAGGTGGGCGATTAACGCCGCCCTGAGAAAAGGCATGAACGAGGTGTCGGTTTGCAAAAGCCTTTCAATGTAGGTCGGATCGGAGGAGCAATAAGCTTGCCACGCTGACGCAGCCAGATACAGCTCATTCTTTGCTACCTGATGCCGTTCGGGAAACAAAGAAGCCAACTGGTCCGCATTCAGTTCGCCTAAACCGCGAAAGTCTTGCTTGCCGGGAAACCGGCCAACGCAGATAAGGCTGAGCTTCGTCTTTCCCAAATCGCGCTGCGAAAACCAATTGAGAAGATAAAGGAGATGTACCTGGCAGAAAAGATCGTGCTCAAACCACAGCACAACTTCCTCGTACTCTTGGAACGATTCGAGCTTTTTCTCCTGGTCTAATAACCCCCGCTCGCATTCCTTTGAATCGAGGTCGTAAGACTCGCACAAATGCTGGGCGCGCACTCTTCGCCACTCTGCAGGGTCGAGGCTGTTGGGCGTTGGGCCTTCAATTAATTCCTCCCGCCACGCGAAGTGCTCGCCCCCAAGCGGGGATTGCTTCGCGGTGTTTGCTGAACAGTCTCCGTTGTGTATATGGAGCATGAATCACTCCGAATAATAGGCAGGATTTACGCGTCACAAGAAGTAGGTCGAAATTGTCAAGAGTCGCAATATAGTTGTGAGAAACTCATGTAAGTACCTTTGCTTCCGCAAATGCTCGCCTCAACCTTTACTTCTTCATCAATTCCAGTACTGCCGAAGTCATAGCTTTAATGCCCGTCCGCAGAGTTGGTTCGGGCAGCGGGGCAAATCGAGCGGAATGAAGCGAAGGCAATGGCATTCCCGTCTGCCTGCTTTCCTTAATTCTTGCTGGATCGACGGCGCCCAGCCAGAAGTCCGTCGCAGGAATCGTTTGATCAAGACTGAAGTAGCCAAAATCTTCACTCACCATCGAAGGTGGGACCTTCAGCACGTTTTGGGGGCCCAACGCTCTTACAAAAACCGTTGCCAGTCGCTCGGTCAACCGGGGGTCGTTGAACGTGGCTGCTGTGAATTGTGTATCACTGATCGTGATAACCGGTGCGAGATTGTTTGGGACGCCTGCAGCCAGGGCAATCCCCTTTGTAATCCGCTCAATCGACGCCAGAATTCTTTTTCTAACCTCCTCTTTATAAGCGCGCACCGTCAACTGTAAATTGACTTCGTCTGGAATGATATTGTGCTTGCTACCTCCATGAATCGATCCCACCGTGACAACAGCTGGATCGAGCGGCGAGTTTTCCCGGCTCACAATCGTTTGCAGGGCCATCACCACCTGTGCGGCGATAACAATCGGATCTTTAGTAGCTTCCGGTCTGGCGCCGTGACCGCCGATTCCGAAGATCTTAATGTCAACTGAATTGGAACTCGCCAGCGCGTAGCCTGACGTATACCCCACCTTTCCCGCCTCGAGCTCGGCATTGTCGTGAAGCGCGATCGCGTAATCCGGTTTGGGAAACCTATCATAAAGACCATCTCGCAACATGGCTCGCGCGCCATCGATCGTTTCTTCTGCTGGCTGGCCCAGCAATACGAGCGTCCCACGCCATTGGTTCTTCAATTCGGAAAGCAACTTCGCAGTCCCGAGCAGGTTCGTTATGTGAATGTCGTGACCGCAAGCATGCATCACGCTCACATCCTGGCCTGCGTCATCTTTAGTCTTAACTTTGCTTGCGTAAGGTAGGCCAGTCTTTTCGTCAACAGGAAGTGCGTCAAGCTCGGTTCGCACCAGCACAGTTGGGCCATCGCCATTCTTCATTACGGCAACGACACCATATCCTGTCCATTCAGGCTTCTCGTACTTGCCTATCCGCTCCGTGACCGTATATCCAAGGCTCCGCAATTGACTTGCGAAGAATAAGGAGGTCTTTTCTTCTCGATGTGATAGTTCAGGCGCGGCGTGTAGGGTCTTGTAGGTGCTGACAAGCGATGCAATGTCGCGATCGATCATCACGTCGAGCGACTGCTGGGCCTGCACAGTGGCGGCCAGCGCAGTTGAAAGCATTAGCGGCAAGATGCCGTTTCGCATTTTCCTATTCATCCTCGGTCTTACAAGGCTGACCATAAAGAAAAAGTAAGGCGATCCAATTAAAAGATTAGAGCGCCACACCTCAAGTGCGCGAAACGGCTCCATATTCTATCTCAAGATTTCTGGATAAGCATTAGTGTTTGGTCCCGTTCTTTGTCGTGCGCAACAAGATCGCTGTCTTATCTTAAGTCTACCGCAGGATTCGCTCAATCCCGCTGCTGCCATTTATGATAACTGGCGGCTACAGGGTAGCTGAATAGGTACTTCATTGATTAGCGAAGGTCAGGTGGAATTAGGGGATGGTTTTCAGGGCGGGGCCGGTGGACTAAAGAAACTGAGGTGGAAATCAGGGCATTCCGAAAACGGTTTAACGAGCCGTAAATTAACACAACGGCGAACTAGATAGAAATTGTAAATGATGGCGAGTTGATTAGTCGGGCGGGAAGACGTGAGTATTTTTTGTAGGAAAGCGGATGCCCCAAGAGCGGCTGGAAAAAGGGACTAGGTAAGTATGGCGCTCGTTGCCCTCGCTTAGCCAGGCGCATCACTAGGTGCAACCGGCTTTATTAGAGGTCTCGCCGTGCGAACTAGGCAATCGGGGCGCGCGCGAGACGAAGGCCCCTTAACTTTCAAATTGTGGAAGGTCAGGTCGGCTAAGGAAAATGGAGTCGTAGATGCCCCGGACTTTAAAATTGCACATCCGGTAGAAAGTGTGTGCACGCTCGTGCTCTTCATTTACCAATACACACACCGACTTGGTCCGTGCCAGGAGATCCCGGCAGAGTTGCCTCAAGCATTTCCTACCAATACCTTTGCCCCGCTCAGCCGGGCTTACCCAGACACCCTCAAGATAGATAACGTCCGGTGTATCAGCCTGTACGTCGACCTTAAATATGATTCTACCGTTATCTTCTAGCACCCAAACGCGCCCCATCTTTATCCGGCGTGCGCATCTGGCACTGAAGCCTTCAGGGTCGACCTCCAGCGGGTTGATGCCGCTCTCACATTCAGCCATTGCAGCTTGCACGGGTGCGATTTGATCAAGATCGTCCAAGGTAGCGCGTCGCATTCCTTCAATCTCTTCGCTTACTTGCATGGCCTGACGCAACTCAAACAATAATTCTCTACAGGCGCGCCGCATCTCTTGACCCTCATCTGCATAGTAATTCCAAAACTCTTCGACCTTGTCCTTTTCTCCGAGAATCATGTGCGTGCGCAGGAAGCCTTGTGCGATGAAACCGAACTCCTGCATAGCGCGTGAAGTGCGAGCTTCAATAAGGGTAGCGTGTCCTATCAACGCAACCCCTTCCAGCCGGCCATCTGAATTGCGACAGCCATAGAAAGTACCTCGGTTGAGGGGGCTCACCAATCCGTTGTCGCGGATGAATCCGGCGATGCAGACGGTATGCACCGGGCGTTCAGCCAAGAACGCAAGAACTTCGTTGCGTTCCTCCTCCGTCAGTTCGAAAACACTGACGGTGACATTGGCCTGCGGGAGGTAGGGTGTCTCTGCCATTACCGTGGTCATCAGCCCGTTGATTGAAGGGGAATTGTCAATCTGTCTCATGTTTAGCTCCGTGGTCATTATAGCGAGTTGATTCTTAATGGTTGATTCTTGGGTATGCATTTTCAAGAACCTCAGTTACCTAAGTAATCAACTCCGCAGTCCACTTCTACTTCCATGGAGGCAGTTTGGTCGCCGCCAAGGGCGGCAGATTGCGCTTGCAAGTAGGCGTCGCTGAGTAAGACACTATCACCGAGCAAGACACCATCACCGAACAGCACGCCGTCACCGAGCAACGTGCCGTCACCGAGCAACGTGCCGTCACCCAGGAGGACGCCAGTGCTAAGGAACATCGTGCCGTCGCCCAGCAGAACGCCATCACTGGTCGGGATACCGTCGCCCAATAAGACGCCATCGCCGAGCACTACGCCGTCGCCTAGCAGTACTCCATCGCCCAACAATACACCATCACCCAGGAGGACACCCGAGGCATAAACCTTTTGATATTGTGTAATCAGGTTAACGCCTTTTGCATACCTGCGATTCAGAATAATCCCTTGCGACCACGTGAATGTCTGCCCCGCAATGGTTGTTTGAGGAGTTGGCGGCGTAGCCGTATTCAGAAGCGGTGCACCAAGAACTGTAACCGGGAGCAAATCTGTACGCACCAGCTTAGCCATGCGCACTGCTCCTTCAATATTCAGTTCGCCTGCGCCCTGCTCGAACATGTTGAAGCCAGGAAGCTGTTGCGCCGTATACATCAAGAGCATTTTAACCATGTTCGGCGTCAGCACCGGATTGGCTTGCATCAAAAGGGCTGCTGCCCCAGCTGCAACGGGCGTGGCCATCGATGTGCCACTCAGGTTCATCTCCCGACGGTTTGCATACACACTTACGCCGGCATCTATTTCCGGATGTTGCGTTACGAGAAGGTTATTAGCCGCTTCAGCAGCAAGCAGTTTGTTTCCGGGTGCGACCAGGTCGGGCTTGATAAGATTATCGTAGTGCTTGACGCCATCAAGGCCGGTCCAGTAACCGCGTGTTGGACCACGAGAGCTGTAGGTTGCCACTACATCGTCCGCGCGCCCGTTCGTCCCGATGGTGTTTGCGGCACCGATGGTGATTGCCGAAGGCTCAATGCCGGGCGAGTGGACGTGTCCGTACCATTTCTGACCAGCACTATTCTTACCATTGTTACCAGCTGCGACGACTACTACGACGCCGGCATCGACCAGACGGCGAACAGCACGACAGACGGGATCATTTTGGTATGAATCAACAGCCAGCGTGCCGAGGCTCATATTCACTACGCGAATGTTATACGTCGTTCGATTTGTCATAAGCCAATCGAGGGCGCTGAGCAATTGTGAAGAGGAACCCGCTCCATTCTGGTTGAGCACACGAAGGTTGATGATATTGGCGTTGGGGGCAATTCCCATGTATTTGCCGTTACCGATACGGCCATTACCAGCGGCCAATGCAGCTACGTGCGTTCCGTGTCCGTAAGGATCATCGGTGCGGTTTTCGCCCGTAAAGTCTTTGCTGAAAACAACTCGAAGTCCACCGCTTCTGTCCTGAAATGATTTGTGATTTGTATCGATTCCGGAATCCAGGACCGCAATGCCTACACCGGAACCGTCCAGGGTGTAGTTCGTGGTGACGCCCAGCAGCGACGTCGTGGTTTGCTGACGAACAGAATCTGCGCCGGTAGTTAGGGTGAGGTGACCAAATGCTCGCACTTCGTTATCACGCGAGAGGTGGTGAACTTCATTGCGTGCCGCCAGCTCCTCTAGAGCCTGCGCAGGCACTTGTACCTTGAGCGCACCAAGTTGCGCCATGCGGGCATTGACTGCAATGCCGTAGCGCTTGAAAAAGTCGTTGAGCTGCCCACTTTTCACGTCGTCAACTTGCAAAATGACACTGACGCGCTGCGTACGGGAGCCCGTTCCTTGCATTAACTGACGCAAATCAGGCGATATCTTTTCACCCTGAAAACCGCCAGCACTCTTGTTGGCATCTTTGTTGTCGCTCGTCTCTGACGCGTCTGCTGAGTTGGGGTTATCCTGAAGATTGACCTGCTGGAAGAGACCATCAAGGGTCGCATCACTCGCGATATATTCCTCATAAGCACTGCTTGAAGTCGCGCCAATTAGACGCACTTTGCCGCCCATGGCCGCTTCCGCCATGGTTTTCGAGACCGTCTGTGCAGCGCGTTTGCCGACAAACTGTTGAAGTTCATCAATGAAGAAAATTGCATCCCCATTAATACTCGAAGCCTCCGACAACATCGCCTTCAAACGTCCCTCAAGGTCCGCTGGAGTCTTCACACCTTCGAACAACGCATAAAGATTGAGGCTGTAAAGCCGTGTCTGGCGCAAATTCTCCGGTACATCACCCGTCGCGATTCGGCGTGCAAGTCCTTCAACGACTGCTTTGGACTCAGCATTATCTTCGCCAATGAGCACAGGACTGTTCTGTTTGCTGCGTGAGAGAATCTGGATGGTCGGGCGAATCGCAGCTTCGTGTCCCTTAACGAGATCAAACGCGCCTCGGCGTGCTAGTTTCGTCAAATTTTGTGCATATCGGGCGAGTGCCGGATTTTTCGTCTCTACGCCAGTAGTGCTTGCCTTTGACTGCGCCTGAGCGCCATCCATGATCAGGATGCCTGAGCATAAGGAGAACATTAGCGCTAAAGCGGTTACCAGGGAGACAATAGGGGATCGTTTGTTGTTCGTCATGGAGCCTCTTTGGATTTACGTGATGTTTTCAATAGTTGCAACGACCGCACAATCGTTCGGGCAGTGAGTAGCAAGCCCCGTGCCCTTGCCTGTCGAATCATCAAGAGTCCCATTTTCATTGGGGATTCAGCGCATTTTCGAGTCTGAGCCGGAAAAAGCACTAAACCGTGGAACGTCAATTTGAAAGGATTCGGTCAATTATTTTGATGAGACATAGTCACGAGGAAAGGTTAAGCACTGGTAGCGGTTTTGTGGATCTGCGACACCAAGAAAAAGAGACAGCCATCTCGCGCAGGAAGGCCGTCTTTATGAAGGGATTAAGGGTGAAATTAAGGACTGAATGTGAAACGGCAATCCACTTACTTACTCGCCAGCTTCAATACCTTTTCTGACCTCGTCGATCGCCTTATTGACGTAACCAATGGCCTTAACGCGGTGACTGCCCTTATCTGAGGTGGCAGCCTCAAGGTTGCTTTTAGCCTGATTTAGGTGGTTGAGGGCTGACTGCATGTGCCGTTGATCTGGTGCTGCCGGATTAACAGCTTCGCCTAGCGCGCGTTTCACCTGATTGTGACGCCGGTCAAACCTTATGCCTTCCCCAACTTCGGCGAGCGCTGAATTAACGTATCCCAGCGCTTTTACGCGATGACCGCTTTTATTGTGCGTGGCCACATTCAGCTCCATCCGCGCCTGAAGTAGGTCTACCCGAGCCGCCTTCATGTACGGCTGATCCGCATAGGTTACGGCTGTCAGCGTGCAGAGGAGCAGCAAAACTCCCAGGAAGTATTTTCTACGCAACATAAGTGTGGATCTCCTTCGTAGCTATTCGCAAACTGAAATTCTGGCCAAGCCCGATGTAAAGCGCGCTAATCCTACTACTTTCCCAATTTAGGCGACAAGATCAATTGGGTTCCAACAGTGAGTTAAACTTGGGGAGCTGAGGCGCCTGAGGCAGCGTTTCTCCGGCCCGATGAAGAGGGAATTCCGTAGTACTTTGTAAAATATAATTATTTGTTATCTTTACCCGGCTCCGTGAGGCTAAACACCGAGGCCCGAAGCCTCTTAGCATCTTTCGCCTTAAAAGAGATCCCACCTATTCCGGTTACGCACTTCATAACACCGCCATTTATTCTCCAGCAACGATGTAGTTGGAATTAGCGAGCGGTTTTGGCAGAGGTTACAGCTCGTCGCTCGGTTGCTGCCTGATCTTCAGCATAATAACGGCCCGGCGTTGTTCCAACTGCGCTCTTAAAAGCAGAGATGAACGCGCTCGTGCTGTCATAGCCCACTTCGAGAGCGGCACTGGTTACCGATTCGCCGGCAGCGAGCAGGCGAAGCGCGTGGAGCATGCGTAGCTGTTGCCGCCACTTTCCAAAAGTCATTTCTGTTTCAGTTTGAAACAATCGTTCAATGGTTCTTTTGCTCGCGCCGATTTTCTTTGATAGATGATCGAGCGATTTCGCATCGCCCGGGCTCTGGCGCACGATCTCGGCAACGCGCAGCGCCCGGGCGTCAGCGGGCATGGGCAGATTAAGGGGAACCGTGGGCAGCGCCCGGAATTGATCCAGAATCACGTCGATCAGATGCTTGTGAGTCGGCACGTTTCTATTGAGCATTCCGACTTCGACTGTGCGAAGAATCAATTCGCGCAGCAAAGGCGAAACATTAACGACGCAGCAATTTTTTGGAAGCACATCTGAGAGGCCGGTTCTGAGGTAGAGCGTGCGCACAGACACGGACGCCGACATCTCCACCTCGTGCTCGATTTTGGCGGGAACCCAGACCGCGCGCCGCGGTGGCACGACCCACGAGCCGGTCAATGTATTCACCGTCATCACGCCGCGCGAAGCGTAGATGAGCTGATGCCAATCATGCGAGTGCTTGTGAATTTTGTGGGCTGCCGATGAAAGCTCCACGGCAAAACTCCTGATGTCCAGCGAGTCTTCAACATTAGGGTCATTGAACAACTTCTGTCGCTTTTTCGGCATGGATTGGCATTATAGCGCAAGACTGGCAGGCAAACTTTCGTTACCATCATGGCCCTTGGAAGTCTGAGCCTATCCTAAGTTGAAGGAGAAAGAGTAATGCCGAACAACGTCAAGCACTTTGCCATCCATGCGGATGACATACCTCGCGCGCGTACTTTCTACGAGAAAACTTTTGGTTGGCAGTTCAAGCCGTGGGGGCCGCCGGGGTTTTATCTGATCCAAACCGGGACCGATGAAGATCCAGGCGTTCACGGCGCGCTACAGGGGCGCCGCGAGATCGTCCCGGGAAAACCGATGTACGGTTTTGAGTGCAGCCTCGGCGTCGACTCAATCGATGACACGATCTCCGCTATCGAAGCCAACGGCGGGAAGATCGTCATGCCAAAGTTTCATATTCCCACCGTCGGCACACTTATTTTCTTCGAGGATACTGAAGGGACTGTCATCGGCGCCATGCAGTATGAAGAAAGCTACAAAGCGTAATGCTCGGCCACTGATGGACACGGATTAGAACGGAGCCGAACAAGAGCAAATAGTTTTGGCTGTTTCATCATATCGGTGTCTCTGTGTAAATCTGTGGCTAGTTCGCTTCTGATTGAGGCGGGGCCATTCGAAGCTTCTGCGTGAACGAGGCTATAATGAGAGATACGGCATTGATTTGACGATGTTGGGAGTATTGATGAGTTCAGATATTGTTCCGCAGCTACCCGATAGAGTGAGTTTTACCGGCCGAATTCTTTTTCTTACGGATGACACTTCCCTGATTCGCGCACAACTGGAAGCCGTAGACGACGAGCGCGAGCGTCTGGAAGCGTACTTTGCGCAGCGGTTAATGAACGACGACCTGCCCTTGATGGATAATATTTCAACCGATGAGATCACGCCGGGCTGGGTTTGTTTTTATTACGATGAAACATTGGGCCGTTACGTTTATGTTGGCATGCGCGAGGGCGCAGTTAAGAGGGACGAAGTAAAGAACGGCGGCTTCTCAGTAGTCGTTTCTGGACTTTCAAAAGGGTGTGGATCATCACGCGAGACCGCGCCTTACGCCGAGAAGTGGTCTGGCATTCAACTCGTCATCGCAAAAAGCATCGAGAAGATTTACGGACAAAACGCCCAAAACATTGGCCTGCTGACTTCGACCGACTTCGGCTTGATCGAGCGTATACGTCGACGGGAACAAATTCCCCTCGAGGAGTTCGCGCGCGATTTGGACCCGGTATCAAAGAACATCGTTGAGTACGGGGGTCTCTTCAACTACAACAAGGCGCGCCTCGCGGGCCAGGTATCGTCGCCGCCTCTGGACATTAAAGCGCGTCCGATGACTATCGTCGAAAAGATTATCGCGCGGCATGCGTTTGTTCGAGCAGGGCAAGTTGGAGTTGAGGCGGTGAAACCCGGAAACGCCTTGTTTGCGATTGCTGATGTGCGTTTTTCGCATGAGTACGTAACGCCGATGGCTGCCGCATTATTAAAACAGGCACTCGGGCCGGAAGCCCGAGTGACAGAACCAGAGTCTGTCTTCGCGTTTCGCGACCACCTGACATTCCTTAACAAAGTGATGTCTCCAAAGCACCGCGAAATGGGTCTATTGGAAAGAGCAGATGGACTCGCGACCACACAGGAGAACTTCACCACCCGACAAGGAATAAGGCTGTACGGAGAAAGTTCCGAAGGCGGCTCCGAAGCTATCTGTCACAACGCAGTTGTCGAAGATCTGGCATTGCCCGGACAGATTGTCATTGGCACTGATTCGCACACGTGCATGGCTGGCGTGCTTGGTTGCTTTGCCTTTGGAGTTGGCTCAACCGATATGGCAAATGCCTGGTACACGAAAGATATTCGCATAAGAGTTCCGGAATCAGTTCGTTATGTCTTCAAAGGCAAAAAGCGTTCGGATGTAGCTGCCAAAGACGTAATGCTTTACATCCTGGCTTCCGATTATATGAAAACGAGCAAAGGCATCGGCAAGGTGCTGGAGTTTGTCGGCGATGACTTGAAAAACTGGGCAATGGACGAAAGAGCGACTCTAACTAATATGTCGGTCGAGGCCGGGGGCACGACAGGAATCATCGAACCTGATGAACACACCCTCGATTACATTGTAAAGATGCGCGGACTCGACGCCGACGAAGTTCGCAAAGGATTCACTTTCAGTGATCCCGATGCCGAATATGCGGCTGTGTTTGAGATCGACCTTGATGAGATAAAACCCATGGTGGCGTTGCCTGGCGATCCGCGAAACGGTATTCCCATCGACCAACTACGCGAAGAGGTGAAGATTGACGCTGCGTATGGCGGTTCCTGCACGGGCGGTAAAATGGCCGACATGGACATGTATGCTGCCGTTTTGCAGTATGCTTTGGACCAGGGCAAGCGCGTCGCTCCCGGCGTTCATCTCTATCTTCAGTTTGGCTCGCAGAAGATTAAGCAGTACGCTCGTGATAGAGGGTATCTTGAACTTTTCCATCAGGTCGGTGCGGAACTGATCGACCCATCTTGCGGTGCGTGCATCAATGCCGGCCCGGGCGCCTCTCCGAATGCCGAGACGGTTACCGTCAGCGCGCAAAATAGAAACTTCCCCGGACGCAGTGGGCCTGGCAAGCTCTACCTCGCCTCACCTTACGTGGTTGCGGCTTCGGCCATTGCCGGAAAGATCGTCGAGCCTTTTGAGTTTCTTAAGAAACGGGATGAAGAGTTGGTAGGAGTGTGAACATCACAACTGGCCCGTACTTTTTCCGCCGATTTAGGCTGCACCCGGGTCAATACCCGACTCTTTGGCGGCGAGCAGTCGTCTTATAAGGTCATGCATCCGTTGAAAGTCGATCGGCTTGACTAAATAACCGGCGACGCCCACGTCGTAAGCCGCGCGCCGAAAACCTTCGGTGCTGAAAGCTGTAATCGCAATTACCGGCACATCTCGGAGTCCATTCTCGCGGATCTTGCGCGTTGCCGCTAATCCATCTAGCTGCGGCATACTGATATCCATCAAAATGATGTCAGGTTGTATTAGCGAGGCTATGCTAACTGCTTCTTCGCCATTAGAGGCGGTAACAACCTTATAGCCTTCCCCCTGAAGGTCTAAACTAAGAGCGACTACATTGTCAACAAAGTCATCGACCACCAGAACCAGGAATTGTTTCGCAGGAGGCCCCTCGTTTTTCTTACCTCCGGCGCCTCCGCTCTCGGCGGCATTGTTTTTCACTTTCTGATCGATGTCAGCAAGGGATCTCGTCGCTAGCGGCTCTTTACGTTCCATAGGGTTGATTATAAGTCACCTGTTCAGTAGTTCCCATTCGTGACGCCTCACTTTGAAGCTTTACGCACCGGCACC
>JALYXE010000045.1 GCA_030947265.1 Acidobacteriota bacterium | reverse complement strand
CTTTCATGCCGCGTTCAATAATAAAACACGACATTCCGCTGTGATCGCGCTTACGCCTCTTCTCTTCGTCCGTCCAGCAGAAAAATAAAAAGTTCTGGGCTGTATCAGCCAGACTGATCCACATCTTCTCGCCGTTCAAGACATACTCCTCGCCTTCGCGCCGCGCCGTCGATCGTGAGCCCACAACATCGGAGCCAGCGCCCGGCTCAGTTAAGCCATAGGTGGCGAGTTTCTCGCCCTTTGCCTGTGGCACGAGATACTTTTGTTTCTGTGCTTCACTGCCCCACGTCAACAGCGTCAGTGAATTCAAACCCGTATGGACCGACATCGCCACACGCAGAAAAGTATCGACTGCTTCGAGTTCTTCGCAGACCAGTCCCAGGGAGATGTAATCGAAGCCGGCCCCGCCATACTCTTGGGGAATGCAGACGCCGAGGAGGTTCAACTCGGCCATCTTGTCAAACACTGCGCGCTCGAAGTGTTGCTTCTCGTCCCATTCTTTGATGTAAGGCGCAACCTCTTTCTGCGCGAACTCGCGCACCGTTTGCACCAGCGCTTGATGATCCTCAGTCAACTCAAACTCAATCATCTAATTTGTTCCTCGCTAATTCGCCTTCAGATACTTATCAAACCAGCGCACTATCTCGACGGTGGAACGGATACGATTCGGCATTTTACGCCATCCATGCCCTTCGTCAGGAAAGAGCACATACTCAACCGGCACGCCACGTTTCTTCAGATTCTCAACGACCTGCTCAGCCTCAATCACAGGGACATTAGTATCATTGGCGCCGTGAAGAACGATCGTGGGGGCCTGGATCCGATCAATGCGATGGATGGGCGAAAGACGGCGCAACATCTCGGCCTGCGTATCAGGATCTCCGTACTCAATCTTGGAGATCGCCGCCATCCATGGTTGAGTGTTCTTGAAGAACGTTTCGAAATTTACGACTCCGTAAAGATCTGCACCGGCAGCGAAAAGATCGGGATATTCGGTGAGGCCGGCGGCAACCATGTAGCCGCCATAAGACCCGCCCATGATTCCGATGCGTTTAGGATCAGCCACCCTCGACTTGACCACGTAGTCAATCGTTGCCTTGATGTCCTTCACGCCGTTTTCTCTCAGCGCTCCGTTGTCGAGATTAACGAATTTCTTTCCGAAGCCTGACGAGCCGCGCACGTTAGGCGCAAAGACGGCAATCCCCTGGGCCAGCAATGCCTGATAAGTGCTGCTGAAACCGGGACGTTCCTGACCCTCAGGACCACCATGAAAGCTGAGCACGATCGGACCGGGCGTTGTCGCGCCCCTGGGCCGATAAAGCCAACCGCTCAACTCCAGTCCATCTTGTGCCGGATAGCGAACAAGCTCAGGGCTAACGAGTTCTGAAAGATTGACTCCAGCGTGTGGACTGTCTGTGATCTTCGCGAAGCGATTGGTCTTTACATCCAGCAGCCAAATGTCCGGAGGCGCTGCGGCGCCGGAAGCTACCAACGCCAGATGCTGCCCATCATTTGAATAATCCAAACCACCAACTATCTCGGCGGGCAAAATTGGACCAGGCGTTGTCTTGTTTGTCTTGAGATCGTCGAAAGCCAGCTCACTGCGCCCGGCAACGTTCCAGATCAGAGCCGCCGTGGTTCCCTGTTCGTTAATGTCGTAATTGCCAAGTTCGGCGTCGTCTCGCGCGGCGAGAATCTCGACGGGTCCCGGTTCATTATTACTGTTCAATTTCACCCGGGCGAACACGATCAGATCACGATCTTTGTTTGAGCCCAGGTAGATGGTCTTGCCGTCAGGCGAAAACGTGCCACCAAAGAACGTGCCAGGTCCTTCGTGCGGCGTTAGCTTCCATTCTTTACCGTCTGCCACACTGACCAGGAAAAGATCGTTGTCGCCTCGATTGATTACGCGCGAGACAACTGCATACTTTCCATCGCGCCTGACGTCGTTGATTCCGCCGGTCCCGCGATTCTCAGCGACCATCTTCATTTGTCCGGTCGTGACATCGAGCAGGTAAGAATCAGTCGAGGCGGGCTGTTTGCGATTAGAAGAAAAAGTCAAAAAGCGACCGTCGTGAGTCCAGTCGCCAAGAAAGTTATTTTCTTTCCCGCCTTCCGTCATCCGTCGCAAGCCCGTGCCGTCCGGCCGCACCACGTAAATCTGTTCATTGAAGCCGCCACCAGGGGCTACGTTGAGAGCGAGCCACGCGCCATCCGGAGACCACGTTACGAAACCAACCGGATCGTCAAAAGCCGTTACCAATCCGGGAAAGCCGCCGTCGGCCGGCATGACCCAAACTTGAGGTATGCCATTCAGGTTAGAGACAAAAGCAACACGCTTTCCATCCGGCGAAAAGCTTGGCGAGGAGGCGGAGCCGATCCTGGCCATCAGGGTTACGGCGCGGTTGAGATCGTCGGCGGCTGTAGTTTGTCTGGAGCAAACCAGGAGCGTCGCTACTAATGCGGCAGTCGCCAACAGGAACGCTTGACGACCGGCAATCGCGACTTTTTTATGCCAAGCAAATTTTGTTTGGTTCATAGACTTAGCTCCCACTTTTAAGGCGAGTCGATAACAACGAGATGCGTTTCTGGGTTTGTGACGCGCCATATTAACTAGTCCAATGTCCAATGTCCAAAGTGCAAGGTTAGGTCAACTGCAGAACTCCATTTCCTGCGCGCAGTACGGAAAACAGCATTGCTGATAAGTGCTGCGCTTCGGACAGACGTTGGACTTTGGAC
>JALYXE010000042.1 GCA_030947265.1 Acidobacteriota bacterium | reverse complement strand
GTCCAAAGTCTTTGAGCGTCTTTATTGACTTTGGACATTGGACATTGGACGCTAAACTACACCGAAGCGATCTCGTTAACGCCTTCAATTAACCGCTCGACCTCATCGGACGTCGTATAACAGGCGCAGCCTGCGCGTACCAGGCCTTCTGGTCCCAGCCCCAGCCGTTCGACAACAGTTGCCGCGTAAAAGTCACCGTGAGAAAGAAACAATCCACGGGAGACAAGTTTGCGCGCTACGTCAGTTGAGGCTACGCCATCAACCGTGAACGACACAGTGGGTGTTCTCGGCATGTCGGGCGGCGGTCCATAGAGGCGAACCCCTTTCATTGAGGCTAGTCCATCCCACAGTCTTCGTGTAAGCGCAGAGCTTCGCGCGTGTAATTCGTCATACGTGGTAGCTAATCGAGACCTCCTCGACGTGCCAATTGCAAGCGATGCAAGAAAATCGATGGCGACCCCAGTGCCTACCATGCCTTCCTGATTCTGTGTGCCTGTCTCAACGTTTTCCGGCGCGACGTCGGGCGCGGGAATGAGCCTGGGAAAGCTTATCGATTCCAGCAATGCGAGCTTACCAAAGAGTACGCCAGTATGTGGACCATAAAATTTGTAAGCGGACATGCCGAGAAAGTCGCAATCCAGAGCGCGAATATCCACGAGCGCGTGGGGCACGTAATGCACAGCATCTACAAATACCAGAGCGCCGACGGCGCGCGCCATTCGAATTGCGCGAGTCAGGTCGTTGATTGTTCCCAATGCGTTTGAAGCTGCGCCGATGGCGATCAGCTTTGTTCGTTTAGTAACCGACTGCTCAAAACTCTCCCAGTCCAATTCCCCTGTCTTCCGGACCAATTTCACTGTTCTTACTCGCACCCCGCGTTCCACGGCAAGGTACTGCCAAGGCGCCACGTTCGCATGGTGATCCAATTCAGTGACCACAATTTCATCGCCGCTACCATATTGAGCTCCCAGCGCTCTTGCCAGGTGAAATGTAAGCGTAGTCATGTTTGCGCCGAACGCAATTTCTTTAGCCGAGGCATTCAAAAGATCGGCACACTTCTGCCGGGCATTCTCAATCGCGGCGTCGGTTTCTTCGCTCGTCGGGTAGGCCCAATGCGTGTTTGCGTTGTGGTGATAAAGATAGTCGGCCATTGCCTCCACCACACTTCGGGGAACTTGCGTCCCGCCGGGTCCGTCGAAATAGGCGACTGGATATTTATTGTGAACACGCTCGAGCGCGGGGAAACAAGCTCGTATGTCGGCAGTCGAAGCGAAGGTCATGGGTGCTGTCTCAATTCCCAAATTCTAATACTAATCCACAGATTACGCAGATTACACAGACTACATCAAGGGCATAATTATAACGCAAACTGTTAGTTTGCGGTGGTGGGTTAAGCCTGCATGAAACAAACCAAAGTCGCACTCAGGGGTTGGCCATCATGACCACCAGGCGCCGCAAACTAACAGTTTGCGTTACATCCGCAACACGCTTCGGGAGAAGAGTTTTGATTGGGTGTTTCTATCGTGAAAGAAAGCACCAGCAACTTTCTTCCGTCATGATTAGATTACTCCTGTCCGTGTGCATTCTCGCTTTTGTCCTCTCCAGTTGCGCCCTCAACGCGAGTTCAACCACGCCCTGGCCAAGTGACACTTCGGCGCCAGCTATACCCGAAACGCTGGGCGTGAATATCCATTTCACTGATCCCGATCCTGGGGAGCTCAGGATGCTGGCTGCCGCCGGCTTCCGGTGGGTGCGAATGGATTTCGTATGGCAGCGAGTAGAGATAGCGAGAGGCAAATATGATTTCTCCGCCTATGATCGACTGCTAAGCGCCCTCGATAAGTATCAGATTCGGCCACTCTTCATTCTCGATTACTCGCACACGCTCTACGACAACGATCGCGCACCCTACACTGACGAAGGCAGACATGCTTTCGCAGCCTGGGCTGCGGCATCGGTTCGCAGGTATAGCGGACGAGGTGTCCTATGGGAAATCTATAACGAGCCGAATACCGGTTTCTGGACCCCAAAGCCCAGAGTTTCCGATTACATCAAACTAGCGCTGGAAACGAGTAAAGCGATACATGAAGTAGCTCCCGGCGAGAAGATTATTGGGCCAGCCGTGTGGGGGATAGACTGTGAATTCGTGGAGGAGTGTCTTCGTGCGGGCTTGCTGAATTACTGGTCTGCAATTTCTGTTCATCCCTATCGGAAAACGGATCCCGAGTCAGTAGTTGATGACTACGCGCGCTTGCGAAAACTGCTTGATAAATACGCGCCGGCAGGTAACCGCGTTCCAATCATTTCCAGCGAATGGGGCTACTCCTCCAGTTCATTCAATGTGGATGAAAAACGGCAAGCGGAGTTGTTGGCCCGTCAACTGCTCATCAATCAATCTCAGGGAATTGCTTTATCAATTTGGTATGACTGGCAGGACGACGGATCCGACCCTACCGAGATTGAGCACCACTTCGGTACTGTCTTATCACCGTACTTTAGCAAGCGCGAACCCGTCTACGATTCGAAACCAGCGTATCGCGCCGCGCAAATGTTGAGTAGTTTTCTTCAGGGTTACCGGTTCAAAGAAAGAAAGTCATTAAGCACCCGCGATTATGTCCTGGCATTCGACAATGGCGGGCTCAGCAGATTCGCGGCATGGACGACAGCGGACCTCAACCACGCTGTGATTGTTCCCGTGGCGCCGGGCACTTATCGGATCGTCTCCCATACGGGTGAGACGATTGTCCTCAAACCCGCTACTGCCTCGGGGCTGCTTCTCGATTTAACGAGTGCCCCGCAATACATCACCTTTGAAAGGCCTTAGGGCCAGCGGGCTGGGTCGATCAACGGCCTATAGCTCAATCATTTCCCACAAATTGAATTCCTCGCCACCGTGCGCGACGACTTCCAGAAAAGCGGAATAGCTCGTCGATTGCCCATTTAAATCATCTGCAGACCTTGTTTATGAACAACTATAACACTAGCAAATCTGAGCAGACCCAGGTGTCCCTGCGCGACGCGGCAGCCGTCTTGTTTCATCACAAGCTCTTGATCTGCGCAACGTTTCTAACTGTCGCCCTCGGAACCGCGGTCTTAACGTTTCTCATGCCGAATGAATATGAATCGCGCATGAAAATTCTGGTTAAAAATACGCGATCTGACGTGCCCATCACGCCGGAACGTACTACTGGCGCCACCGGGGTCTATCTAGATAACGAGGTATCGGAGAACCAGATCAATTCTGAAATTGAATTGCTGACGAGCGAAGACCTGCTTAATCAAGTTGTCGCAGAATGTGGGTTGTACGGACCAAGCTCCTCTATCTCCGCGAGGCTCGGCCTGAAAGAAGCGCCGCGTACACAGGCGGCGCAAATCGAAGAGGCGCGTGCGCAGCTTCGTAAGGATCTCGGGATCAATCCGGTTAAGAAAGCAAACATTATAGAAGTCAAATATACCTCCGGGTCTCCACAACTCGCCGCCGCGGTGTTGCGAAAAGTTCAGGACCTCTATCTCGAAAAGCATCTCAAACTTCACCGGCCACCGGGAACTTACGAATTCTTCAAGACCCAGGCGGATCAATCCGAAGCGCAACTTCAGGATGCTGAAAAACAGCTTTCTAGTTTTCAGCAATCGATGAACGTTGTTTCGCTGACCCAGCAAAAAGAACAGACAGTGCAGAAACTCACGGAAGCGAAGTCGAAGCTACTCGAAACGAAAGCGTTTCTTAGAGAAGTCAACGCGCGAATCGCCAAGGTTCAACAGCAACTGCAAACCGTTCAGCCTCGCATTGTGACGCAGAGCCGGGCGCTGCCAAACCAGTACTCTGCCGAACATCTCAACACGATGATTGTTGAATTACAGAACAGGCGGACACAGTTGTTAACAAAGTTCAGGCCTGACGACCGACTCGTGAGGGAAGTGGATCAGCAAATCAAGACTACCCGGGCCGCACTTGAAAAGGCGGCGAAGGAAACTTCAACTGAACAGTCAACAGATCTAAATCCTTTGCGGCAGACGCTGGAAACCGAGCTTGCTCGCGCGCGGGTGGATCAGGCAGGTGCTGAAGGTCGCCAGGAAATGCTGGCGGGTCAGGTAGTGCAATACGAGTCTCAGCTCTCTCATCTGGAGGGCATTACCGGTGAGTACGAAGACCTCAATCGCAAGGTACAGCAGAGTGCTGACAATTATCAGCTTTACAAAAAGAAGGAAGAAGAGGCCCGCATCACAGATGAGCTCGACCAGAACAAGATTACAAACGTTTCTGTTGCTGAGGCCCCTATTCAGCCCCAACTGCCAGCGAAGCCAAACAAGCCCATGAATTTGCTGTTGGGTATATTTCTCGGGGCGTTGCTAAGTATGGCCTGTGTATTCATAGCAGAGTTTATGCGCGATACAGTGCTTACGCCGCGCGAGCTCGAAATATTAACCGGACAAAGAGTGCTCGCCGCGGTTCCCAAAACCAGCCGAATGTCGCGCGCATCGGTGGAAGACCCAGAGCTTTCGCTACCCGATTTTTCGCAACCAGACGCTTCGGAACCAAGACCTTCTCAGCCAAAGCTTGTTCATGAGCCTCCGTTCGAGTGGGCGGCGGCAGAGTAACAAAAGGCAACCGGAATTTGAGGCGGGGACAGGAAACTAATCAAAGTGGGATGCTATCTTGAACTAATTAGAACGGTGTTCCAGGCCGTCGATGCTCAGGGAAAACCCATCAATCGCGTGGTGGCTTTCACATCCGCAACACCTGGCGAAGGCGTCAGCCACATTGTGAATACCGTAGCGAAAGAGCTAGCTGCACAAACGCAGAACCGCATACTTCTTGTCGACGCGATCGCGCTACAAAATCTTCACATGGAAGATCCGAGCCAAATTTCGAGTCATTGTGAAGAAACGGAAGTAGATAACTTGCTCAAGTTATCTGCGCCGGAGGCAATGGCCAAGGTGGCGACCGTGGTGGGTTCGAGAAAGTCCGGCGACTGGGAATCAGCTCCCGAGTATCGCGCCAAATGCCTGAAAGCTTTGCGCTGGAACTTTGATTACGTTCTGATCGATTGCCCTTCACCGGCAGTTTCATCGGACGCCAGCACAATTGCTCCTCTGATCGATGGGGTGGTCGTGGTGGTTAAGGCTGCACAAACGCGCCGCGGCCAGATCCAACGTCGTCAACAAATGATTGAGAGTGCCGGCGGAAACTTTCTCGGATTCGTTCTCAATCAGAGGCAATATCCGGTGCCCAACTGGATATACCAAATGCTCTAACGAGAGGTCAGACTGTGTTGCTTAGGAGAGTTGTAGTCATTGCGTTGTTGGTAGCCGGCTTGAGTCTGGCGGTGAGCGCACAAACACGCTCGGAGCAGACAAAATCGCCGACGCTTGGAACGTTCGGCGTTGAGGAGCGTTACGTGCTGCATCCGGGCGATGTACTGGATATTCAGTATCGCTATACGCCTGAGTTTAATCAGACGGTTATTGTTCAGCCTGACGGCTACATATCTCTGGAGATTGGCGGCGACCTTAAAGTTGCCGGCCGCAACCTGGAGCAGGTTCGCAACGGAATTCTTGCGACAGTGGGAACTCGCCTGCAATCCCCCGAATTGACCGTGATTTTGAAAGAGTTTCAAAAGCCTTATGTCGTAGTAGCCGGCGAGGTGGCGCAGCCTGGCAAATTTGAATTGCGTGAAAAGCTGACCGCAGTGCAAGCCGTTTTGCTTGCCGGCGGTTTTAAAGACAGCGCGAAATCATCGCAGATCCTGGTGTTTCGAAAACTTAATGCGGAGATGGCCGAAGTTAGAAGCTTGAATTTCAAAACACTGAAGAGTACCGGCGATTTAGAAAATGACCTCACTTTGCAGCCAGGAGACATGATCCTGGTGCCACGAAATCGAATTAGCAAAATCGAACGTTACGTCAGGCTGGCCAGTTTGGCCGCCTTCCTAAGTCCGTTGACTCGCTTATGACAGCTCGCTACGGACAACTGGGAAACTTCGTCCTGAAGATGAGCGATCTGGCGCTGATGCTGCTGGCGCTCGGAATCGCGATTGTCATCAACTATGCGCCTTCGGATCAGCTGAGTGTCCCCGCTTACGCGCTGGACTTCCTCTCTTCCAGGATCAAGGTAGGCAATGCCTTGCTGTGCGGATTGCTCCTGGTCATCTGGTACATCGCTTTTGAGCTTCAGGGGCTCTACCGATCGCATCGCCTGAGCACTTTTGCTGACGAAATCAAAGAAATTGTCCGCGCCGTCTGCGCCGCCTCGATTGCCTTGCTGATCGTCGCCCAGATAGGCAGGTGGCACACGCTGAACTTCTGGACCACGAGCTGCGTCGGAGCCATCGCTATCGCGCTAATCGGCGGCATGCGACTGTTGGTGCGGCTTAATCTGCGCCGGCTGCGATTGCGAGGGCATAACATCAAGAAGCTTTTACTGATTGGGAATGGACCGCGCGCTGAATGGCTTGCCAGGCAAGTTGCCGAGCGAACCGACTTAGGTTATCGCCTTGTAGGATACGTAGATGAGGAAAGAAGCCAGAAAGATCGTGCAGCATTCGATGTTCCCTGGTTGGGACGAATCACAGATCTATCCCGCATCATCGCAAATGAAGTAATCGACGAAGTCTTCATAACGCTCCCGATTAAGTCCAAATACTCGTCCATTGAATCATCAATCACGATTTTGGAAGAGCA
>JALYXE010000041.1 GCA_030947265.1 Acidobacteriota bacterium | reverse complement strand
CGCCCGAGAAGACGCGACTATCTACACGAATTCGATTGAAGAACTCAGAGGCGCGATGGACCGGCGAGTTGATAAGGAAATGGCGGTTGACGCTGTGCTTCAATCGGACCAGCACAAACATGATTTGAAAGACGAACAGAACCCGTATGACGGTAACAAGCAAGAATCGTTAGAAATAGACCAGGGCTACGAACAGGACATGAATGATCGATCAAACAATCGCGCAACCGAAGCGATTGAGACGGAGGAAATGGAATTCTCAATGAGTCTCTGACAGCAGGAGAACCTAACTTGAAAGGAGGGCTACAACGCGGTTACGAGATGGTGACCCGACAACGACATTTCTTTGACGGGTTCGCAACAAGAACCAGCGGTATAGCGATAAAAGGATGAGCGAAAGACTTGAAGAGCAAATAGCGCGCATCTGCGAACGTGCGCGTCAGGAGTTGGAATCATTGATTGCCTCACAACCACCACCCATGCCGATTGCAATGGCAAGCGCGGAGTGGATGAGCGCAACTCAACTTGCGGAGTACTGGCATTTGCGCAACGAGAAGGGAGAGCCAACGGTGGCCGGAATTATCAAATGGGCCAAGAGGCCGCAGAATCAGTTTCCGCTTCCACATGCCTACATGGGCGACCTGTTGCGGTTCCATCGCGATGAAGTGAATCAGTGGGCCAAAGAAGAAGCCGAACGTCGAAGAGTTCAGAACGAAAGGCGGCGCTTAAAAATAGCGTGACACCGATCAGGTCAAGAACTAGAATTGCAGCTACTTTGACGGCTGCGATCTGAAAGGAGAGCAGCTAATGGTTTACAAACGCTACAAAGGTCGCAGGCTTAAGCCGCGCGATAAAGAATGGAACAAGGGAAAGTGGGTAGTCGAGTTTATGCTTAAGGGTAATCGAATACTCAGAGCAGTTCCGCACGCGCGGAACAAAACGGAGGCTGAACAAGAGCAGCGCAAGATCCAAAGTCAGATAGACGGTGGATTTTACTGTTCAACGCCAGCCTTATTCTCAGAGTTTGTCGATAATGAATACTTGCCCTGGGCAGAAGCTAATAAGAAGTCTCATGCTGATGATCGAAGACGAGTAAAACTGCTAAAGAACTTTTTCGGTAACGAACGGCTGCGGAACATTGCCCCGTATCGCATCGAGAAGTTTAAGTCTTCGCTAATCGGTGTAAAGACAGTTCGGGGTACGCCTCGATCAGAATCAACGATCAACCGCTATCTGGCACTGGGCTCAAGAATTCTTTCTCTGGCCAGGATAAATGGTCTGATTAACACCAATCCATTTAGCCACGTCCGCAAGTTTGAGGAAGGAGGCCAGCGCGAACGATTCTTGACCTATGAGGAAGAAGGCAGACTGATGGAGGTGCTTACTGGCGATCTGGAATATCTGCGCGTGCCAGTGGTTGTCTCTTTAGGTACTGGACTCAGGAAGTCAGAGTTGCTTTCGCTGAAAGTTGGCGAGATTAACTTTGGACAATTGCCTGTCTTCTATAGAGTCAATGGCCGGGATCTAACAATCCGTCCCGTTTGTCTGTTGGTTGCGAAGAGTAAGAACAAGGAAACGGGGGTGATACCGATGAATCAAGAAGTGCATGAGGCTCTAAAGGCGGTGGTTGCAGACGCACCGGCGGGTGACTCTGTCTTTACGTTCTCACGCAATGGTGTTAGGACTGCCACGATCAAACGTGGTTTTGAGATCGCCTGTACTCGCGCGGAAATAACCTATGGATTGACTCGTGTCGGTGGACTGACATGGCACGGGCTTCGACATACGTTTGCAACCCGCCTACGGGAGCAAGGCGTTCATCCGTTCGACATCAAAGAACTCATGGGCCACAAGACCCTTTCAGTCACGGCGAATTATGCGCATGGCACGCCAGAAGCTATGCGTGGAGCGGTCAATCGATTGAGAGGGACGCCCGCGAGAGTTGTAGAATTTCGGGCGGCGGGTTAAAAATAATTACATCATCTTACATCATTACATCATCTTTACCGGTTTGCTGTAAGGTGAGAAAAGCTTGAAAGTGTTTGATAACGTGAGACTTAACTC
>JALYXE010000189.1 GCA_030947265.1 Acidobacteriota bacterium | reverse complement strand
CATGACGACACCCAGCAGGAAAAAGTTGAGCGCTCCGTTTGGCGGAAGCTATTGGCCAACGCCCGAAAGCTTCTACGCGCTGTTAACGCGCGGCGCGTTTTGGCGGCTTCAGACGGCTTTTGAACGTATTGCAGATACGCTTGGTGCTGCATGAAACTACGACCACGTATTTTCGACAGGCCAAACTTGCTTTGGTTGTCACGATCAAGAGCACGTGCGGGGTAGGCACAGCTCCGTACCGAGGTCATTGTGCCGCCCTTTCGGCGAACCACTCCACATAAGCGCGAGTGGCTGCTTTCCCGCGAGTGGCTGCTTTCCTGCGACTAACCGGGCAGTTCCAACCGATAAAAAAGGGAGAGGCCGTTAACCTCTCCCTTTCGGTTTCAAGCGAGATCCATTTCTACTAGTCGATCGGGTTTGCGCGTGGTCGCGAAACTGCAGCTTGCGTGCTTATTTGTTTGCCGTTGGAGTTTCCGACATTTCTATCGTCATTTCCTCTATCGTGATCACCATCACGATCGTTGTCGTCGTTATCCCCACGTTCCCTGCATAGTCCGGGTCGGTTCTCGGTGAGGCCATTGTTATCGCGCCAGATGTTGGCGACGAGAGCGGGAGGATTGTTCGGGCCGACCGAATCGTCATGGCAATCATGCTCGCGATTGTCGCGGAGGAAGTTTCTCCGGATCCGGTTATTTGCGGTGTCCGTATCAGCGAAAATGCCATCGCCCAGCGTCAAGGTTCCGAGGGCAGGATTAAACGGGGGGATGCCGCCAATAACTGTATTATTAGAGACGGTTGCATTGCCCACGGGTAATGTAATGAGATCGATTCCGTCCTGGTTGCGACGAAGTTCGTTTCTGTCCGTCACAACTGTTCCCGCCTGATAAAGCAAGATCCCGGCAGCTGTAAACTCTGGAAGATGTAGTGGAACGATATACGCATTATCTCGAACGCGATTTTGGCGAACCTCCGCTGAGGCGCCACGACTAATTTGAATACCGTTCTGAGCAGTAATCGGGGTGGCTCCCGCGCCGATAATGGTGTTCCCTGCAATCACTGCGCTGGAACCAAAATTATCCACAGTTGGACCATTCTTTTGATATTTATCTATCAAGTTTCCCAGAATTACAGCTGAGCCCGTCTGGCTCTCAAATTGGCGTCCGACTAAGATGGCCACGCCGTTCTGACAACCGCTGAACGGTGTATCGCGTATCTCGGTGATATGGTTGTTAAGGATATTCGCTGAGCCGCCACCATCCACACGAACACCATAGCGAATGCTATCGCATCCAAAGGGCCCCGGTCCCGTTATTGTGAACGCTAGAAGCGTCACATTATGCGAGGTCGTAATACGTACAATGGATTTGAAGTTGACAACGTCAGCACCAATCGTAGGCGGCGCCTGAATAATTGCCGCCAGGGGCGTGACAGACCGCAGCGTAAGGTTGTCTTTTCCCGCGAGAACACTTACCTGTTCCGGGTATGTTCCAGCGCAGACGTTGATTAGGTCACCGGGGGCCGAAGCATTCACCGCGTCTTGAATTTGCTTGTAGCCGGGATTGTCGCAGCTTGTGCCCGGGGGTGTACCAGTGGGCTTATTATTATTCACCCAACGCGTCGCGGCTGCGGTTGCGGTCGCGCTGAGGCCAAACATCATAATGCTTACTAACAGGGTTAACGTCACTAACATTATTTTCTTCTTGTTCACAATTTTTCCTTTGTTTATTTTGGGGTTAGCCTTCAGGAACACCACTAGCTTATTAGTCCCCGAGACAACACGGTTTCAGGCGATCAATTGTTCTCGCCGGATTGACGCATAAGCTTGATCATGCAAATTGCGGCCACGATTCGCGGGCACGATTAAGACGCAGATGCGTATGGGTATGAAGTGAAGAGAATTAGGCCGTCCCCCCGCTCCACCTACGGACAGAAAAGTTGCTGACAGAGTTACAACTGAACACTGCCCAGTAACTAAAATTTAGGGGGATTTGCGACGCGCGAATACTATACAAACCCTAACGCCCTGTCAACTTCGAACCCTCATTCAGGTCAACAGAAGCCTGGAAGTATCCATCAACTAAAAATCGCTGCGTCATTGACGCATGATAGGTTGCAGTGTACCCTTGATGTGTAATCGATAAACATTACCCAGCGAAGTTAAGGTACGTTCATGATGGCTACTCTCAATGATTTCTCACCGATCGAAACCAGAACTTTTAGGAGCCGGTTTCAAGAGGAATTGCGCGGCTGTGCGCATCTTCAGGAAGCCGCACAAAAATGCGCTCGGATTATTTATGAGGAGTTTCAGGAATCTATTGTTCTTGCCAGAGTTTTTGCGACACTTTCTTTTAGGGACTTGCCGTCTCGAGATAAAGAATTTATTACGAACCTCGCCAACCTGAAGCGGATCGCATCTCTCCTAGGTGATAAGACACCCGTGCTTTCTCTTCTGGGGACTTATGGGGCACGGTCTGAGTGGAACAACCGATATAATTCTCAAGGTCACTTGGGCATTCCCCTTGTCACGGCCAGTTTTGTTGATTCGATCCCAATGGTTTCGCGCCTGATGAGTGACATGGGAATTGGCCTGGACTGGTTCGATGAATGGGAGCCGCATCTCCTTGTCAAAAGCTTTGGTCGAACAACGGGCGTATTTTATGTGCGCGATGCCAAGACCCGGGTTGATCAACAGAACAGAAAAATTGTCTCAGTACAGGATTTTGTTGCAGCCGAGGACATCAGAACAGTTTTCGGCCTAGGCGGAAGCTATCTGAACGGCAGCTTTCTCACAATGATAATTTTTACCCGTGAAACTGTAGAGCAGCCTCAAGCGGAAAGGTTTATGTCACTGGTGAACACATTCAAGATTGCCACTATGAGTCTGGTAATGAAGGGGGCGATCTTTACTGACGGTAGTACCGTCCCTCAGAGATAACTCGAGCCTCCGCCATGCGTGTATTCGATACAGATGGGCCACAGGATCAAAAGACGCTGTAATGGAACTCGGCCGCTAACGCCATCGGGCGGTGATGCCTTTGTCCTACAAATCCCTCGGGAAATATTCTTGCCAGCGACGATCGACCAGCGCTGCAATGTCATCCCGAACAATAAGCTCTTTTGGGAAACCTGGTTTCGTACGTGCATCAATCACGATCGGTCCTTTGTACGCGAGGTGGTGCCGGATTACTTGAGTGTCCGCGGCGTGGAGATCGCCGGCGGGTTCGAAGCGTGTCCAGGTGGACCAGAGGAACTTTTTGGTTGAGCGCGCCACGCTAGCGTCGTCGTGCAAAACAACCAGCGGCCATTCAGCAAACATTCGCTCTTTTGCGGTCCGCGCCGCCTGTTCCGGATCTTCAGTGTAGGACAGCCCTTGAACTACCAGACAACCGGCGCAAAACACTTCCGCTGATGAAACACCTCGGGGCAATTCCCCTCGAAATTCGCGCGGCAGATTGCGTGTCTCCTCGCCCAGACCCAGCATGATCGCCTTGCTTCCCTCGTTCACCTTCCCACTTGTGTAATCAAGCGTATCCATAGCCACGTTTGAAAAAATAAATAGGTCGGTTTCCGGAGCAAAGCGCGCGAGTACGTGCTCAAGTAGCCTGGGAAAGTCGTGCAAGTCCTGCGGTTCGTCGGTGAGAATTAAAAATTTGGTGAGTGAAAGTTGGCCTTCGCCCAGGATGCGAAAGCCTGACACGAGCGCCTCACGTCCATAGCGTTCCTGCACCACAGCCGCGCACAAGGAATGGAATCCCGTTTCACCGTAAGTCCACAAGTCGCGAACACCTGGCATCACCAGGGGAAACAGCGGCGACAACAACTGCTGCAGATAATCGCCGATGAAAAAGTCTTCCTGACGCGGTTTGCCTACCACGGTGGCGGGATAGATCGCATCACGACGATGAAACACGGCGTCCACTTCAAACACCGGATACTCGTGTTGCAATGAATAGTAGCCGTAGTGATCGCCGAATGGTCCTTCAAATTTTCGCTTATTGGGCGGCGCCTGACCGACAATCGCAAACTCCGCTTCGGCAGCTAAGCGATGCGGCCCGCCAAGAGGGTTTTTGCCCATCTTTAACTTTTCGCCTGCCAGGAGAGAAGCAAGCACCAACTCCGGTACGTCTTCCGGTAATGGCGCGATGGCAGCAAGGATCAAAGCAGGCGGACCACCAAGAAATACAGTCACCGGGAGTGGTTGTCCGGCGCGCTCGGCTTCAGTGTAGTGAAAGCCCCCTCCTTTTTGAATCTGCCAGTGCAGGCCGGTTGACTGCGCGTCGTACACCTGCATGCGATAGATGCCGAGGTTATGTTTTTTCGTGAGCGGATTTTCCGTGTAAACCAATGGCAGGGTAATGAATGGACCGCCGTCTTCGCCCCACGTTGTCAGCACCGGCAACTCATTAAGACAAGCCGGTCGATCAAGGACCTGTGTAACCGGAACGCGGCTGGTGTTAGCCGTTCCGATATGCAGAAGCTCAAACCCCATTGAACGATGCTTCCATAGCTCCGACGGCCGTGGTGGTAACAGCGATTCAACTACCTGGACCAATTCGCGTACGATGGCTTCCGGCTTTGCACCAAAGGCAAGCTCAATTCGCCGCCGGGTTCCAAAGAGATTTGTAACAACCGGGTAGCGGCTTCCCTTCACTCGCTTGAACAGCAACGCCGGCCCACCGCGGTCAATAACTCTCCGGTGAATTTCAGCCGCCTCAAGGTAAGGATCAACTTCCGTCTCGATGGTGACGATCTCGTTTTCTCGCGATAGCAGATCGAGAAATGTGCGCAGGTTGGGGTGCATAGAATGCGGAATGATGAATGATGAATGATGAATGTTGACTGCGGAATGATGAATCGTGAGGATCCTATCTCATTCAATCATCATTCCGCGTTCCGCGTTCCGCATTCATCATTCCGCATTCATCATTCGTACTTAGTCGCTTTGCGGTTTTATGCGTAGCAGCCGGGTGTTGAGATCCATTTCTGCAACCGGTATGACCTCGACCTGTGGATACTGTTTCCGCAGCTCCGGAAGAAACTCCTTCGCGTTTCCCACAATGACGATGTTTGTTTCTCTTGCGCCCAGCCGTGAGCCCGCAAAGCGTTGGACGTCGCTGGCGTTAATGGTCTGCACATTCGAGATGTAACGATTAATCTCATCGAAACCTATTCCGTATAGGGCGAGCGATCCTACCTGAGAAACAAGACCCCCGTCCGTCTCCAGGTTGCGCGCAAAATTGCCGATGACCACTGCTTTTCGCGGCATCAACTCTATATCCGGCACAGGTGCGGTTGCGAGCCGGCTTACCTCACCTAGTAATAACTCCGCAACTTGTGCTGCCGACTGATTCTTCGTTTGCGCCGAAGCTATAAAAGGACCAACATCGCGCCGAGTGTCGAGTGAGCTTCCTGCGCCGTAGCTAAGGCCTCTCTTAATTCTGATCTCCTGGTTCAAACGGCCTGAGTAACCGCTCAGAACCGAGTTTGCGACTACGCCTCGAAAGTAATCCGGATCCTTGCGATTGATTCCTGTTCGCGCAACCAGCACTGCAGCCTGACCAGCGTCCGGTTTATCGATTACCAGCACGCGCGGTTCCGCGGAACTTAGAGGCTTCGCTGCCATCGGGGCTGGTAGGGCGGTCGCAGGCTTCTTCCAGTCGCCAAAGTACTGTTGCGCAAGACTAAAGGCGGTCCTGGATTTTATGTCGCCCCCTATGACAAGGATGGCGTTGTCTGGCCGGTAGTAGGTGCCGTGATATTTCACAAAATCGCCGCGACCAATCTTCGCGATCGATTGCGGTGTACCGCTAAGCGGCTGGCCGTACGGCGCATCACCAAAGACTACTCGCGCGGCAACGTAACGCGCGATCGAACCGGGCTGGCCCAGTTCCACCGTCAGGTCGTCGAGTGTTTGCTGTCGCAGGCGTTCAATCTCTTCGTCCTTGAAAGTCGGGTGGCGCGCGACGTCCGCGAGGATCTCCACCGCGGGAGAAATCTTCGAAGAAATTACATTGATGGCGACTCGAGCAGCGTCCCAACGAGCCGACGAATCGAGCGAACCGCCGAGTGCTTCAATTGCTTCCGCGATCTGGGTTGCGTTGCGCTTTTCCGTTCCCTTCGTGAGCAGGTCCGCGGTCATGTTGCTGAGACCAGCGAGCCCGGGCGGATCAACTTCGCCGCCGTTCTTGATAAGGAGCTGGGCGGCAACAAGCGGAGTGCCGGAGCGTTCAATGACAATAACGCGCAGGCCATTGGCCAAGGTTTTCTCTACAGGCGTGGGAAACTGCACTGAATGCGGCTGAGCCGGTGGCGGCGGTGTGGCTTGCGGCGCGGCCGACTGGCCGTAAGCCGCCAACGTTGGGAACAAGAAGAAAACTAAGGGCATTCCTAAGGTTGCTAGTGGTCGAATTAGAAATCCCAAGGTTTTCATCTTCCCTGCCCTCCCACCCGGTCTTGACTCTTCGGGTCGGACTTCTTGCCGGTCGCCTTCGATTTTGCCGATTCCGGTAAGTAATAAATCACCAAACGATTAGACGGGGTGAAATACGTTTTCATCACGCGCTGCACGTCAGCGGCCATCACTGCCTGGAGTTTAGCGAGGTCGGTGTTCACTCGATTCGGATTCCCGAGCAAGACGGCAGCGGAACCCAGGGCCAGCGCCTTACCGTTGCTAGTTTCGCGTTGGCGAAGCTCATTTGTCACGAGTTGGTTTTTCGCCTTGTCCAGTTCGGCCATTGTTACCGGCGCATCCTGCATCTTTGTGATCTCCGCCAGCAACGCACGTTCGCCTTCCTCCGGCTTCTTGCCGCTGGCCAGGACAACGTTGAAGGAAAACACGCTCGCGTCCTCTCTAAGATCCGGTGTCGCATCCGCGCTTTGGGCCACTTGCTGCTCATAAATAAGGGACCGATACAACCGAGACGATTCGCCCTGAGCCAAAATCGTTGCGGCTACACGCAAAGGTTCTGCGTCAGCATTCCTCTCCGGCGGAGCTAAGTATGTGAGGGCTATCGCAGGCAACGGCACGTTTGCAGCATAATGCGTGATGCGACGTTCTGCCGTGCGTCCAGGTTCTTTTACGGTGACACGCGGAAGCGCGCTCGCCGGCCTGGGAATGGGCGCCAGATATTTATCCACCCAGGCATTCAGCTGTTTGGGATCGAAATCGCCCGCAACAATCAGTGTCGCATTGTCAGGACGATAGAAAGTAGAGTGAAACGCTCTTACGTTCTCGAGCGATGCAGCGTCGAGATCTTCGATGCTGCCGATAGTTGGCCGTTTGTAAGGATGGGTCGTGAAAGATTGCTGCTCAATCAAGTATTCCAGCATTCCATAAGGCGGCGCCAGATAACTTTGGCGATACTCTTCCTCGACCACGCTTCGTTCAGATTTGAAATTAGGTTCGTCCACGGTCAAACCGGAAAGCCGATCTGATTCCGCCCATAACAGAGTTTCCAGGTAGTTGGACGGCACCACTTCGTAGTAAACCGTAACGTCGGGATTCGTGAAGGCGTTATTAAAACCGCCCACATCCTCCGTCAAACGATCCATCATTTCTGACTTCATGTTCCTCGTGGCCTTGAACATTATGTGTTCGAAAAGATGTGCGAAGCCGCTACGGCCGGCAGGATCGTCTTTGGAGCCGACGTGATACCAAACCTGAATAGCGACAGTAGGGCTTGAGTGATCCACAGCGCTTAGCACGCGCATGCCG
>JALYXE010000001.1 GCA_030947265.1 Acidobacteriota bacterium | reverse complement strand
GCGGAAAGGCGGAGCCTTTCCGCACTGCGCGGCGGCAGAGCCGCAATGGCCCATTAGTATATTAGTCTCTCGCACTAGGCTTGCACGCTTGCGAATTTTACGCGTACTTTGCGGTTAATGAGCATGGAACAGAGATCTGACGACAAATCGAAATCGGCAAGTAGGGATTCCCGTCGCCGTAACCGGCCGCGCCGTCCTCGTTTTCAGATGCGCGTCAGCACGAAGTATGCCCCCCGCAAGCCAAACGAAGGCCAATCGCTCAGTTGCACATCCGAAACAACTCTCAAGCCTGAGCAGATGCTCGAGCTTTACCAATATCTGAAGCTCACGCGACTCGTGGAAGAGCGCCTGGTCAACCTATATCGTCAGACCAAAGTTGTCGGTGGCGTTTTTCGTTCTCTTGGCCAGGAAGCGACCGCAGTTGGTAGCGCCTACGCTTTGGAGACTGGGGATTTCGTTACGCCGTTGATTCGCGACCTCGGCGCTGTGCTTGTTAAAGGAATTCGTCCGCGCCAAGTCTTCGCGCAATACATGGCAAAGGCCTGGGGACCGTCAGGCGGGCGTGATCTGAATATTCACTTCGGCGATTTGGAGAAAGGATTCATTGGTCCCATTTCGCATCTTGGCGACATGATCCCTGTGATGACCGGCGTGCTGCTCGCCGCCCGCATGCAAAAGAAGCGAACTGTGGCGATCGCCTATATCGGCGATGGCGGCATGAGCACCGGCGCATTTCATGAGGGACTAAACTTTGCAGCAGTGCAGCGTCTCCCCCTAATTGTGATTGCGGAATATAACCATTACGCGTATTCGACTCCAATGAACTTGCAAACTGCGGTAAGAGATCTGGCGGAGAAGGCTGCAGGCTATAATATTCCAGCCTACATCGTGGACGGCAACGACATCATTGCCTGCTACGAAGTGACAAGACGCGCTGCGGAATTCGCTCGCAGGGGCGGAGGAGCGGTCTTGATTGAAGCCAAGACTTATCGGCGCAAAGGCCACGCTGAACATGACGATCAGCGTTACGTGCCTCCCGGCGAGATCGAGTGGTGGGAAAAGAACAACGATCCAGTCGACCGTTACGAAAGATACCTAATGGAACAGGGTCTAGCAGATGAGGCAAAACTGGAGGAGATCACTGCCCGTGTGATGCGCGAGATCGAAGAAGATTGCGCCTGGGCCGAATCATCTCCAATGCCCGAGCCGGAACAAGCCGCGTACGGCGTTTTCGACAATGGTATTGTGCCACCAGCATTCCGGCCCGAGGTTTTGAAAAACTAAAAGCGAAGTTTGTTCGAAAACATTCGTTTATTTGAAAACACTTTAGATACCGGACTTGTTCGTCTCAGAAGTTCATTTGAAAAATATTCGTTTAGATAGCGGACTGGTCCGCCGACTGCCTATAGCCAGACAAGTCCGGCATCGAAACGAAAGGTTGGATGGGGCCGAGATCGAAGGGCATAGGGCCGAACTTAAAAAGAGACTTTCACGGAAGGTCCGAAATCTTCCGCAAATCAGAAGGCACAGCCAAGAATAGGAAGCAGCAGACAACACCAGGTTAATGTCAACGGCAACAAAAAAAGAGCACAAGTCAGCGCGCCCAGAACGTGGTGGCCAGGCGACCATTGTCGAAGCAATTCGTCAGGGCATCTGGGAAGAGATGGAACGCGACCCGACGGTTTTTGTTATCGGCGAAGACGTTGGCGCTTACGGCGGGGCCTTTAAGGTAACTGACGGCCTGATTGATGAATTTGGCAAGGGTCGCGTGATAGATACGCCAATTTCGGAGGCGGCAATCGTAGGCGCGGCGTGCGGCGCTGGACTGATGGGTATGAAAGCTGTCGCGGAATTCCAATTTATTGATTTTATTTCTGCCGGATTTGATCTGCTGACTAATTATGCTGCGAAATGCCGTTATCGCTGGGGCGCGAATATCCCCGCCGTCTTCCGTGGTCCTTGTGGCTCAGGAGTGCGCTCAGGTCCGTTTCATTCCTTGAATGCGGAGGCGTTTTTCTTGAACACGGCAGGGCTCAAGATTGTGGAACCTTCCACTGCCTACGAT
>JALYXE010000619.1 GCA_030947265.1 Acidobacteriota bacterium | reverse complement strand
GGTGCCTTCTTTGGATCCAGGTCGATGGCAATCCAGTCTGGATTATCCAGTTTTGCAATTGTCGAATGCCAGGGATGCTGCTCAATCGTACCCAGGTTCACAAAATGGAGCAGCGAAGCGGTGTCGGTGTAGACGGCGTAGTCGAGTTCGCGTCCAACTTGATTTGTAAGGCGGACCGTTTTTACAAAGGAGGGCGCGCTCTCAAGATCCTGTTGAAAAAACATCGGAGCCGCGATGCCACGCGGCCAGCGCTGAAGGATTGCGGGGCGATTTTTCAGGAAGGGCATTATGCGAGAACTAACCTCGAGGTAGTAGCGAATTAGCTCAAACTTTGTAATCTTTTCGTCTGGCCAGTAGACGCGCTCGAGGCTGGTCAACGATACCGGCTGGCCTTCAACTTCGAGAATCAAGTTACCCTTGGGTTGTTTAAGATCGAGAAACTCCGCAACGGAAATTGCGGTGCCTTTCTTTTCGAGAGTGCGCTTTACCCGTGATTCCTTGTGCGAACCTACCCTGGGATTTGCCATGACTGTTTCTGAAAGTACTCGGGTTCTATTCGCTGAACAAGTCAGCCGAGGTTATCGAGAGCTCAAACGTCGCCTGCTCACAAACCACGAGCGACCGGCGACATACCGGCTTCCCCCAGTTCGCTCCGGCTCTGATAAAAGGGTTAGCGACTATCAACGTTCGGTAGATTATTCGTTATAGCCATCTGGATGCGCCAGCATCCAGCGCCAGGCCGACTCGATAATTACGCGCAGATCCTGGAATTCAGGGTTCCAATTAAGTTCCCGCTTGATCTTATCCGAGCTGGCAATTAACACCGCGGGATCTCCAGCTCGTCTTGGACCAACGCGAGCAGGAATCTTTTTTCCAGTCACTTCGCGCGCCGTTTCGAGCACCTGGTTCACACTGTAGCCCTTTCCACCGCAACCCAAATTGTAAATTCTGCTGCCTTCATCGAGAACATTGAGCGCCAGAATATGAGCGCGGGCGAGATCAATGACGTGGATGTAGTCGCGCACGCAGGTGCCATCCTTCGTTGAATAGTCGTCACCATACACTTCCACAAATTCCCGTTTTCCGGCGGCTACTTGCAAGGCTATGGGAATAATGTGGGTTTCTGGATCATGGTCCTCTCCCCAGCTTTCACTCGCGCCGGCAGCGTTGAAATATCGGAGCGATGCGTAGCGAAGGGCATAGGCTTCCGTATACCAGCGCATCGCATGTTCAAAGGCCAGCTTGGATTCGCCGTAGGGATTGGTTGGGTTGTTGGAGGCAGTCTCTTTTATTGGCCTTTTATCTGCTTCGCCGTAAGTAGCCGCACTCGAAGAAAAGACAATTCGATTGACCTCTGACTCCCGCATAGCGTCGAGCAAGATGAGGCCAGCGACAACGTTGTTGCGATAATACTTTGCCGGGTGTGCACAGGACTCACCGACCAGCGAGTCCGCGGCCATGTGAATGACGGCTTCAATTCGGTAAGCCGAAAGCGTTTTCCGCAAAATTGCGTCGTCCGCCAGATCGGCCTGGACGAATCGAGCACCGGGAACTATAGCGTTGCGATGACCTTTCGAAAGCCTGTCGTAAACCACCGCCTCGTGACCGTCTTTCACCAGCTCTTCAGTGACGACACTGCCAATGTAACCGGCGCCCCCTGTTACCAATACTTTCATGATTTAGGAAGTTCCCGTTGTCGCGGGGTCTCCGCAAAGCTTGCGGGTAAATCTAGAGAGTGAAATCGCCGATGAAAATTTCTTGGCTCCTCCGAGAGCGTTCACGACACTATAACCATGGCTCAGTAACCAAGTCTATTTTGAAGAATGAAGGGGCAGATTCTCGTAGCGCAAACTGTGGTTGCGTGCAGGTACTTGCGCTACGGGAGCAACGGGGTGAATCGCAACCTAACACTTTGCGTTACAAGAAATCTTAGGTATGGGCCACCTTGGGCTGAACCGAGGCTGAACTGGTCGTAGCTGGATCGGACGGAGCGTAATAAAGGATGCGGTTGCAGTTATCACAGGTAACCACTTCCTCCCCCCGCCGAACCTGGGCCATTGCCTGGGGCCGAAGCGCCATGAAGCAAGCCATACACGCTCCATTGCGGGCCTCGGCAACCGCCACTCCATCGCGTATCCGCGCACTAATGCGGACGTAGAGAGCGCCCATTGCTTTGGGTAAGGCTGTAACCAGTCGCTCGCGTTCAGCACGATTCATCGCGAGTCTATCAGCCTGCAGCCGGGTATCTTCGTCAAACACCTGCAGTCTTGCTTCACGATCAGAATTCAGTGAGGCAATCTCTTCGGCCCGTTCGTTGAGCGAGGCCTCCGCTTTTTCGAGGGCTTCCATCCGTTCCAGAATTTGTGTTTCGAGCGCCGAGATCTGTTTGCGGGCTGCATCGGCTTCGCGTATCGCGGCGGTGTATTCGTCTTGTTTCTTAGAAGACATTAAATTGCGGTCGGCCCGTTCGACGCGCACGCGTTGTTCCGCAATCTCCGTTTCGAGCCGGGTACGGGTCTGCCTTGCTTCATCCCGAGCGTTTTCCAGAGCCCTAATTTCAAAGGCGCGCTGATCGAACTCTGTTTCGATCTCGGCGCGCCTTTGCGGTATGGCTCCCAGTTCTGCTTGTAGTTTTCTTATGCTTGTATCAAGGTTTTGTAAAGCGACTAATTGCTGTAATTCCGCTTTCAATTCTTATGCTCTCCTTAAAAGATCAGGTGCGGTCTTTATGTGAATCAGGACAATCATTAACAGGGATTATCAGGCATCCCCAGCCGGGGCGCAAGTCGGCCTCGCGAATATAATGTTTTACCTCTTCGCAGCGGTTAAAAGTCGCCGCCCTGCGACGGATTCACTCAAACTCTCCCGCCTTCTAAGCAAGGTCTCCGTATAGATGTTGCAGCAAAGCCGCGACCGTGATTGCAGCCGTCTCTGCCCGCAGCGTGCGTCCCCCAAGTGTGATAATCGTCCATCCGGCTCGGCTGGCTATCGCAAATTCTTCATCCGTCCAGCCACCTTCCGACCCGACGAGGGCGGTCAGCGCGCACAAATTCCGTGGCAGCTTTTTTATTACTTCGGACAGGGTTTGTCCGTCGCGCTCAGAAAACATCAGGCCGTACATCCCGCTCTCAGCACCTGCGGTTTGAATGAGAGACTCAAAAGAAACGGGGTTGGCTACCTCGGGTACTAGCGCGCGCCCAGATTGTTTTGCCGCCTCAAGCGCGATTCGCTGCCAGCGTGCTACGCGTTTAGCAACGTCAGATTCGTTACGCAAGTGGATGTCAGCGAGCCTGGTCACCACAGGCACTACGCGAGTAACTCCTAACTCGGTCAATTTCTGTACGACCAGATCAAACTTCTCGCCCTTCAGCAGAGCAACTCCAAACGTTAATTGCAACGGCGACTCCGGACGAGCCGGCGTTGCTTCGTCAATAACCGCTAAATGAGCAGTATCACGCCGGCTTTCTTTTATACGGCAGTGGAACTCTTTTCCACGCCCATCGAAAACATAAGCCTCGTCACCGGGCCTTAAGCGCAGCACCTCATGCAAATGATGCGCTTCGTCTGACGCGAGAGTCACGCTATCCAGGCTGGAAGTAAACGCACTCGGTGGCGCATAGAATCTGCGGCGCGTCATAAGAGTTCAGGTGTGCGTTAGACAGGATTGACAGGATGGACAAGATCGCACAAGACACAATAACGCGACCAACGGGTGACAGAAAGCAGAGTTTGATTCTTATCCGTCCCCATCCTGTTTATCGTATCAATCCTGTCCATGATGCAGAAAACCCAGAGAAGCCGACTAAACAATCAGCGCGATCCACTCGCCATCCTGAATGATTTCGAACGGCGCGCTCACTCGGCATTCCAGTAAGCGAGCCTTCATTGCTTCTGCCTGCGAATCTAAAATGCCCGAAAGAATCAGTCTTCCGCAGGTGACGCCGATAAGCGTGGGTAGCAGGTGGGCAATCACATCAGCTGTCAGGTTTGCGCAGACCAGATCGGCCGAAGCTGTCGTTTCTTCAATCGTCCCAACTCGAAAGGTGATCTGTTCCGCAACACCATTCAGGAGTGCATTCTCGCGCGCAATTGCGATAGCTTCCGAGTCCGTGTCACACGCTTCAATGCGTGCCTCAGGAAAAACCTTTGCCGCTGCTATAGCGAGAATTCCTGTCCCTGTTCCTACGTCAAGAAAACTGGGGCCTGCAAAATATTTCCCAATCGCTGCCAGGCACAAGCGCGTCGTCTCGTGCGTTCCAGTGCCGAAGGCCATGCCTGGCTCAATGCGAATTACAATATGGTCATGCGCATCTTGAATGTTGGTCCACGGCGGCGCAACGATGAAACGACCTGTCTCAACCGGCTGCCAGCTTTTCTTCCATTCGCCGAGCCAATCCTGGTCGACAACCTCCCGAACGTTCATCTCGCGAAGCGAGGATGACGGCAACTGGTAAATCCGGAGCGCTTCGGAGAGTTCAGTCCGCATCAGCTCGGGCGCGGGAGGGTAATCGAAATAAGCAGTGACGCGCAGAAGCCCGCCGCCCGCGTTATTAGTTTCCGTTCCCAACGCGCCGGCTTCCATCAGCGCATATTCCACCGCCTCGCCCGAGACAGCTTCAAGCTCGATATCAAGCGCAAACCATCTTCGTGGCGACTGCGTAGCTCTCGTTATTGCCATCAACTTATTGCGTTATACCCAAGTCGTCCAATAGTTGCACTTTATCGCGCCAATCCTTTTCAACTTTTACAAAAAGTTCCAGATGGCAGCGGTGGCCCAGCAGGTGTTCTATATCTTCTCTGGCGCTCATGCCAATGTCTTTCAAACGAGCCGCACCTTTCCCGATGACGATCTTCTTCTGCGAAGTTCTTTCTACAAAAATGGCGCAGTGGATCCGCGTGAAATCTTCGCGCACCTCTTCCCATTTCTCCGTCACCACGGCAGTCACATAGGGAATTTCGTCCGCAGTGGTTTGCAGAATCTTCTCGCGCACAATCTCGGAAACCATTGTGCGCACTGATTGATCGGTCAACTCATCTTCGCCAAATAGTGGCTCACTTTCCGGGAGGTGTTTGATCATCTCGCCCGGCAAGACGTCGGTCATGCTGCTTCGCAATGCGGAGATTGGAATGATTTCGCGCCACTCATATTCGGTTCGATACCAATCTATCAGCGGTAACAGCGCGGTCTTGTGTTTGAGTTTATCGATCTTGTTGAGTAGAAGCAGGGCGGGCTTGTTAGATTTCTGAACCAGCTCGAGAACGAAATTATCTCCATTGCCGGTTGAAACGGAGGCGTCGCGGATTAGGCAAACGAGATCCACTCCCATCAGCGCATCCTGCACAGTCGCCATCATGCGCCGATTCATTTCGTACCCAGGCTTGTGGACTCCGGGGGTGTCAACTAGAACAACTTGCCCCATGGGGTTTGTGATTACGCCCTGAATCTTGAAACGTGTCGTCTGCGGCTTGTCGGAAACCGCGGCAATCTTCTGCCCAACCAGGCCATTCAATAAGGTCGACTTACCGGCATTTGGCCTGCCCACCAGGGCGACGTATCCGCTGCGGTAATCTTCTACATCCCTCTCAGTCATTGTTTGGTTGACGTTGCCCTTCTACTTCTTCTTGCGCGTCGCATCAATCACTTCTCGAGTAGCATTAACTACCAAATCCGGCTCATCGCGCTGAATAAAGTGGCCGCTCCTGGTAGCGATAATCTGTTTGCCCATGGCCGAACGATGCACCAGGTCTTGTTGAAGTTCCTGGCGAATCTGTTCCAGCTTTGGCGCAAGCGAAGCGAGGGGTCCTTCGCCTCTTGGCCCCGAATTCGCTGCTGTCAGGACGACCAGCGGAATGTCTGCGTGCCAATTCGCTTTGCGTGCCTGTTCAAAACTCTCTTTGAAGTCGATCTTTTCCGCACTGGTCAAGACTAACGCAGACGGTAGAAACTGTTTCTTGATCTCTTCGGGAATTACCGCATCGGCCCTTGCGCCTTGCTCTTCATGGGTGGAGTCTACCAGCACCATTCCCACCACTTCTTTCGGATACATGCTCGCGTACATGCGAACGTTAATACCGCCGAGCGAATGTCCGACCAGCACGAGAGGGCCTCTGACACCCGCTTGCGCAAGTAGGCTATGTAACTCTTCGGCGATGTGCCTGCTAGTCTGTGTGTGCGTTGACGGATCGCTGTTGCCGAGGCCTGCGCGATCGTAAATACAAACGCGCGCAAACTCCGCCATCTTTGGTTGAATTCCCAGCCAACTCTCCGATGAGTTTCCCAGGCCCGAGTCCATGACCACCACAGGAACTCCTCTGCGCACGCGCCCTTCACAGTTGATGTATAGCTTATGGCCTCCGACGTCCAGGCGCCGGTGAAACGAGGTGTTGTGGAGTTGGGATATTTTGGGGTTGGGTTTTGCGGCAAAGTTATGGGCAACAACGATCAGCACGGAGTTGATGTGTCCATTGCCGTCGTCCTCAGTTTGCGAATTCTCCGCATCAACGGTCCAACGGTCTTTATCCACGACAAACTTATACCGGTAGGTGCCTGGCGCTAGATTGATCCTCACTAACCAATCTGCGCCTTTCCTGGTCATAGGCGTGCTCTGAGTGCTCCAGTTATTGAACGTTCCGGCCAGTGCGACTGATTTTGCGTTCGGATGATCTTTTAGACTGAACTTGACTACGTGGCCCGAGGCAGGAGCCCGAACGGATTCTTGTGCGTGGGCTTTCTCATGAACACAAAACCACCCGACACTAAGTGTGATCACTATGCAGCCGAAGCATGAGAGTAAGAAACCCTTTGGTTTAGAAGGGTCGGTCATTTTTACTCCTCGGGAGTTTTAAAAGGGAAACGATTGAGAGATTAACTAAGGACGCGCACAAAGCAAAGCGCGCTGTTTGGGAGGGTGCCGGGCCGTTATTCAGCTATCCATTCGACGTCGCTAGTCCCTACCGCGAGAATTGATCTCATCTAGCGCCGCTTGCAGCTCATCGCGTTTCTTTGCAAGCCCATTCTCATTTGTCTCCGGAGCAACATAGATCGGAGGCGCGATGTCGACGCGTGCTCGTGTAAACGGAAAAGGCACCTGAAATCCGTCCCAACTTCGTTTCGCTTCCCAAAAATGCTTTGCAGTAATTGTAAATGGCAAGATTGGTTGTCCGGTCTTCTTTGCCAACAGCAAAGCGCCCATCTTGGCGACGTAGCGTGGGCCTTTTGGGCCATCGATGGTAAATGCGGCAGGAAGGCCGGCGCGCATCAGCCGGGTCATTTCTATGATTGCTCCGACGGCGCCACGCGTGCTCGATCCTCGCGCGGCGCCGTAACCAAACCTTTGAATGAATCTGGCGATGTATTCACCGTCAAAACTCTGTGACGTCATCACCACGATGCGTCGCTTTTGCCAGAAATAAGTTGCGAGAAAGACCCGATTGTGCCAAAAGGTATAAATCGGAACACGCTCGTTGCGGCTTGCTTCTTCCCAGTTTTTCCAGCCCTCAACTTGCCATCGAATTGTCACCCCGATCAGTTTAATAAGCAGAAAAAACGCGAGGTCGGCGAAACGGATCAGAAATCTATTCTTCAACGGATAGGATGAGAGATCCGAAAACTGGTAGGCTCGCGCGACGGTTTCCTCAGCAGGACGCGTACCTTTGAACTCTTGTTCAGCAGAAGCTTGCATGGTTGTTAGCTGAGATCGATGCGAAGTATAACTGAGGAAGTGGGCAGTCCGCAGTCCAACGTCCAATGTCAAACGTCCAATGTCCGTTTCTGCGCCTTGAATGCCCGGAACCTTCAGTAGCCTTTGTGCGCGACATTGGACATTGGACATTGGACATTGAACTGCTTACTGCCTACTGATAAAGGTCCGGCTCGCCCGGCGGCCTTGTCTTCCAGCGTTTATGAATCCAGAGCCATTGGTCCGGGTAAAGACGGACCATGCGTTCCATCGCCGCGGCGAAGCGAGCGGTGTTCAGCTCAATGTCTTTATCATGTTCGCCGCTTCGAACCAACGCGACCGGTGGGTCGCCATGAAAAAAATAGCGCTTCTTCTTTTTGTCCCATACCGCACAAGTGGGAATTACTATTGCATCGGTCTTAAGTGCGAGTGTGGCGATGCCGGCAGTAGTGCAGGCGAGTTTTCCAAAGAAGGGAACAAAGACGCCCTCTTTTGTCTGCGTGTTGAGATCGGAGAGGATGCCCAGCGTTCCGCCTTCGCGCAATACTCGCAATGACTGACGTGCAGCACTCTTCTTATCGATCGCACGGTTACCAAACTGCGTCCTGACACGCTCGATCATTTCTTCTATGCGCGGGTTGTCGAGAGGGCGAACAAGGAAGCTAATCGGATACTCAAGGGCCGACCATCCGAAGCTATGCAGCTCCCAGGCGCCAAGATGACCTGTTAAGAAAATGACCCCGCGTCGATTTCTTTCGGCTTCCCTCAAGTGGGCCAGGCCAACCTCATCATACTCGATGAGCCTGCGCAGTTTTTCCGGTGTCGCGCGCGGTAGCTGGCTAAATTCACCGAGCAACCGGCCCAGGTTTTCGAAGCAACCACGTAGTAAGCGCCTTCGATTCCGCTCCGTCATATCAGGAAAGGCGATCTCGAGATTGCGTTCACCGGTTCGCCGAAGACTCCCGGGCAAGACGTAACCTATGCGCCCGGTTGCGAGCCCGACGGCAATCGCCACGCGACGCGGTAGAACGCCGAGGGCGAAGAGAATTGCCCGCGCAAAGGCGTATTCAATAGACGTTTGAAGTTTGCCGTGTTTGGCCATGCGGAGGACAGGAGGCGTAGTGTAACGCAGAAGCAGCGATAAGAATAAGTGAGCCGAGGAGGGCAACTCTGGACTGTACCTTACTGAATTGATTGCCCATAAGGACCCTCGGAAAACTATGGGCAAGTCGAGCTACCGAGACTGATTACTTATCACTTGTTCGGTTCAGATGATATATTTCGAACGCGGCAGCCCGAAAAGTCGTAAAGTGTTCTGGAAGCGGTCGATCTGACCAGTCGCGGCATCTTGCCCGTGACTCCACGCGGAGGATGCGCGTGCCACTCGCTTCCATTCTCTCCTCGGATTTTCACCAGCAGATTGGAGCGGGATGCAGAAACGTAGGATTCTCATCGTCGACAATAACGATGAGCTGCGTGCGATACTCGAAGCGGCGCTTGGCGTCCTGGGCCACGAGGCCGTCGTAACCGGCGATCGAGATGAGGCCCTCAAC
>JALYXE010000590.1 GCA_030947265.1 Acidobacteriota bacterium | reverse complement strand
GGTGCGAAGTGCTGTCGACGCCGGAGCTGCTGCCGGCAGAAGAGTTGGTGAGGTTGTTGCGACTCACGTGATTCCTCAACCTCACGACGACGTCGACATTGGATTACCTGTGTTGGAAACAGGTCAGACAACCAGAAAGAAGATCAGCGGCTCAGTCCGCCCGAAGTAAATCAGACGAAACTATGAGTTTCTTCTTCAACCTTTCCCCCTCAAACCACCACCTCCCAAATAATGAGCTTAAGTCTTTATCTCCTGCGCCACGGGCAAACAGAGCTAAGCCGCGACGACAGCTTCTGTGGTTCAGGCCTCGATCCAGAGCTGACAGCGGAAGGCCGGGAGATGGCCCAGGCTTTCAGCGATTCCTACCAGGCAAAATCCTGGTCTGCGATTTATTCGAGTAGTCTGCGGCGGACGATTGCTACCGCTCAACCTCTTTGCGACACCCTTGGAATGGAGCCTGCGATACGTGGTGAGTTAAAAGAGATCGCATATGGCAAATGGGAGGGGCTCACTAAAGAGATCGTCGAACGGGAGTTTCACGACGATTATGTGAGTTGGCTCGCCGATCTTGCCTGGCATGCGCCCACGGGCGGAGAACTGGGGGTCTTAGTGGCACAACGGAGTTTGAACGTAATTCAGGAAATCAAAGAGCGGTTTAAAGATGGAAGTGTTTTAGTTGTCTCTCATAAGGCGACAATAAGAATCATTCTCTGTAGCTTACTGGGCATTGATGTCGGCCGCTTTCGTTACCGGCTGGCGTGTCCAGTAGGATCGGTTAGCGTTGTGGAATTTACGTCTGAAGGGCCGCTATTGCACTCATTAGCCAACCGTTCTCACTTGAGTGAAAGGTTAAGATCCTTACCAGGCACGTGATGATGGTTCAGGCACAGAGGGCTCCTGCCAGGAGTATGACTTAACGAACTCATATGTCACAATCACTTCTAAGGATAACATTCACGCTCTCGGTCCTGGTTATTACTGCTTCGATCGCTCAAGGTCAGCGGCCGTTCATTACTGACGACACTGACACAACGCCTAAGGGCCATTTCCATTTTGTGTTCGGCAACGAATTGGATCTGCTACAGCGGTCTTCTTTTCCCAGCCTCAAACAAAATACTGCAGACTTTGAACTTGATTATGGCCTTTTTGATAGGTTGGAGTTTGGTATCGAATCGCCTTTGCTAACGATCTTCAACGCCGCGGACACGATTCCAAGGAAGCCGTCGGGAATCGGGGACACAAACCTTTCGCTGAAGTACAACTTTCTGAGAGAACGTGAGAATTCCCGCCTCCCGGCAATGGCGATTGCTTTTAATGTCGAACTGCCGACAGGCGACATTAAGCGACAACTCGGTTCCGGCCTGGCCGATTATTACATGAACGGCATTCTGCAGAAGTCGGTGAGCAGGAAGACAAAGTTGCGGCTTAACGGCGGCATTCTCTTTGCGGGTAACACGACGACTGGTGTAATAGGAATCAAAACTCGCGGGACTGTGTTTACCGCGGGCGGCTCACTCGTCAGGCAGTTTAGTCCAAAGCTTCAACTCGGCCTGGAGTTTACCGGGGCGCTCCAAAGCAATTTCCAGCTTGGCAAAGGACAACTGCAAACTCTGCTGGGTGGAAACTACCAATTCAAGAAGAAGGCGTCTTTCGATTTCGGAATCGTCGGAGGCAAATATGCTGCAAGCCCTAGGGCGGGAGTACAGCTTGGACTCTCATTTGACTTTTGAGCCGAGGAGATTATTCCGCTCTTAATATTTCTCTGAAATAAAAACACCTCAGTTACTAAGCCCATCAGAGTTAGGGGAGGCCATTATGACGCGAAAGAAAGGTAACAAACTCAGCCAGATTCTGGAGCAATTTTCGCTAAGGGCTACGAGTGCCACGGGTACATCAACGGCATTTATTCTTGCCTTGTCGGTAATTGTGGTTTGGGGCCTAACGGGGCCCTTGTTTCATTTTTCAGACACGTGGCAGCTGGTAATCAACACCAGTACAACGATAGTCACGTTCCTCATGGTTTTTCTCATTCAGCGCACGCAAAACAAAGATGCTCTCGCGATCCACTTGAAACTTAATGAGATCGTGGCAGCGCTTGAGGGCGCGAGCAATAGGCTAATCGATGTGGAAGATCTTACCGAAGAGGAAATCAAAACGCTTCACGCCCACTATCAAAAGCTTGTGGCCATGGCAAAAAAGGACTTGAAGCTCACGCAAAGTCACTCTATCGAAGAGGCTGAAGCTCGACACGAAGTGAAGCATAGTAAGCATCGGCATAAAGCAAGTTAGTGCGCTCTTAACATGCGTTACGGCCGCTGTTGGGAGGCCATGTGTTTTCCCATCTCTCAAATAGCTGCAATGACCGACGATATGCCTAAGAAAGAAAAACGATCAAGCATTGAGAGATCCGAAACCGCTCCGCGGCGGGTCCGGAGCTTTTTCGCCGAACTCGGTCCCGGTCTCATTACCGGCGCTGCCGATGATGATCCTTCGGGCATTTCCACCTACTCAGTGACGGGTGCTTCATTCGGGTACGCGCCCCTTTGGACTGCTCTTTTCTCATTCCCTTTGATGGTCGCAGTGCAACTCATGTGCGCGCGACTGGGAATGGTCACCGGGCGCGGCTTGGCCGGAGTCTTAAGACGGAACTATTCCCGTTGGGTCTTGTGGGGAGCTTGCTTTTTATTGATCGTGGCGAACGTATTCAATATCGGAGCCGATCTTGGCGGTATGGCGGAGGCTACGGAGATGATGACCGGAGTAAATTCGCTGGTTTGGACACCGGTCTACGCAATTTTGATTACCTCGCTTCTCTTCTGGACTTCATACCGATTTATCGCGAGAGTTTTTAAGTGGCTTACCCTGGTTCTATTCGCTTATGTCATTGCGGCCTTTCTATCTCATCCTGACTGGTCTGAAGTGCTGCGGTCAACATTTGTGCCTCACGTAGAATGGTCGAGCGCTTATCTTGCTACTTTCGTCGGCATACTTGGAACAACTATCTCTCCCTATCTCTTCTTCTGGCAGGCGTCGCAAGAGGTGGAAGAGGAACGGAAGATGGGTCGGAGCACTGTTGGCCAACGCAAAGGCGCTACCAAAAAAGAACTGCGGAAATCGCGAATCGACGTAATTACCGGAATGTTCTTTTCGAACATCGTGATGTATTTCATTATCCTAACCACCGCCGCGACCTTACATGCACACGGACAGACACGCATAGAAACTGCCCAGCAGGCGGCCGAAGCGCTGAAGCCTCTGGCGGGGCAAGGTGCATATCTGCTTTTCACTATAGGTTTGATCGGAACGGGAATGCTCGCGGTTCCCGTGCTTGCCGGAGCCGCCGCTTACGCAGTGGCCGAGGCCAGCGCCTGGCGCGGCACCTTGGAAGACCGACCGCGTCTCGCTAAGAAGTTCTACGCGATTGTTGCGACTGCAATGATTTTGGGACTAGCGTTGGACTATGCCGGCTTCAACGCAGTGAAGATGCTGTTTTGGTCTGCCGTCTTGAACGGTGTACTTGCGCCCCCCTTAATCGTGTTGGTCGTGCTCCTTACCAGTAGTAAGAAAGTTATGGGAGATCAAGCTAACTCGCCTTTACTGAAGTGGCTGGGCTGGGTCACTGCCTCCGTCATGGCCGTCGCGGCAGTCGCAATGTTCGCGACCATGTGAGAAACGCTTTGATCAAAGTTTTAGCGAGTCAGACCACGTAAAGCGCGGCAGCATTAATTGTCTGCTTAGAGGATATTTACAGCGCGCGCCGCCAATAGCACAAGGACGGTTAGCGAAATCAGCGATTGCAGCATCATCAAAAGCTTTGCCCATCGTGCCAGCACCGGCACATCGGTCGGCGAAAAGGCAGTGCTGGTATTGAACGCCAGGAAGAGATAGTCGGCGAAATTGGGCGACCACCCGTGCGCATCCGCTTGGGTTTTGGCTTCAGGGGACATTGTCATCTGCGGAAACAGGAAGGCTCCTTCGGGATGGCCGAACCGTTTGTCGCGACCGTGAGGCCCGCCGGCATCCAGCCGCCAGTACCACAACGCGAAAACCAGAATATTGGTAAACCAGAGAAACGCAGCGGAAAGCAAAAGGTCTGTGGGAGTTTCTTTATGAGTCGGCAAAGCGCGTATCAGCAAGGTAACCGACGCGATCATGCCGATCGTAACCACCACAGTCACCGTGAAGCCAAAGAACCTGTTTATCCCGTGATGGCCTGTGCCATGCGAAATGACTGTGGGCACGAGTAGCACTAAAACGATCGCCGGAAATAGCCACTGTGGACCAACGATGAGATATTGGGGCAGAGCCGCATAAAGTCCACCTACTGCGAGGATCGCGATAAACGCCGGCCAACGAGGTTCCGGGTCCCAGCGATCTGCGGCGCTCTGGTCCTTGATGTCCATCAAACAACCCGATTGACCTTTTGGAGTTATCTTATCTATGGCGGATCGGCCTGACGTTTGGGCTATTGCCCCGAAGAGCAGGCGCCTACTTCGTCATGCTCTTTTCCATCTTCTCGAATCGCGCCATCATGGATTCATAAATGCGGTCAGTCTTCTCATGCAGGTGGGCAACCTCGAGTTCGGCTTTGATATTTACTTCATATTCAATATCCGACCGTACCTTATC